>NZ_CEWDCG010000049.1:0-16322 GCF_982436375.1 Coprobacter sp.
CTTTAACATTTTGATACGGTTTTAAGAGAATGAAATAAGTTTAAATCACTTCAATGCTTTGATGTTTTCTGGTTCTCTCTTTTTATCTCCAAAATAGCATAAGGTATTTTGTGATATTTCTAAAGTGTACGAAATCAGATTTTTAT
The DNA here is from genome assembly GCF_982436375.1 of Coprobacter sp. Lineage (NCBI taxonomy): Bacteria > Pseudomonadati > Bacteroidota > Bacteroidia > Bacteroidales > Barnesiellaceae > Coprobacter > Coprobacter sp. Next base: position 147 of record NZ_CEWDCG010000049.1, read on the forward strand.
AAAAAACTTATGTCGTAGCTGTCTGTTTTTGCTGGGTCTGTTTGTCTATTAAACGAATATGCAAAATACAGATATGGAAAAGATTTCAGAAAATATAAAACCCCAACCTCAAAAAGTCTTTGATTATTATAGCGGGAAACTCGACCCCGAGGAGGGGAAAAAGATAGAGGAGCAACTTTCGGAAGAAAATGCTGCGTTATTAGTTTCTGTAAAGAAGTTGTTGGATTTGGACAAACAAATGACCGAGTTGTCGGAGATCGATACTCGTAAGGCATATAAAAAAGTATTGTCCCGTATACATACCAATAGGCGTTCTCATATATTCGAGATATTTAGTCGTGTGGCGGCGATTATTGTTCTTCCGCTCATCGGTCTGACCGGAATTTTGGGTTATTTTCAGATAAAAGACTCGTTTGCAGATATTACTTATGTTGAAGTGAATGCTGCTCCGGGAACGATCTCTAAGTATCAGTTACCTGATAAATCGTATGTCTGGCTTAATTCGGGAAGTTGGTTACGTTATCCGACCCGTTTTAGTGAAGAATCCCGGAGAGTAGAAATACGGGGAGAGGCTTATTTTGAGGTGGAGTCGGATAAGGAACATCCTTTTTATGTAAATACTCCGGGAGGATTGAGCGTTCGGGTTACGGGAACGAAGTTTAATGTGAGTGCTTATGATGATGAGCGTACGATCGAGGTAGTATTGGAAGAAGGACGGGTGAATGTTGAAAATACAGACGGAAATGTTAATATGGCTCTTAGACCCGGGGAGTGTTTCTATTATGACCGCCAAGATAAAAATACATATGTGAAATCGATTGAAACTTATGAAAAAACTGCATGGAAAGATGGGAAGGTTGTCTTTAGGAATGCCTCGTTGGATAAGATATTTAAGTTCCTTTCTCGTCGTTATAATGTTGACATTAATTTCGTAAATAAAAAGAATACCGAGTATAATTACCGTGCGACCTTTACCGGAGAAGATATTTTTCAAATCTTGGATTATTTGAGCATGACTGCTCCGATAAAATGGGAAGTTGCAACTCCTGCTCAGAATAGCGATACGACACTTTCTCGTAAACGAATTAATATATGCCTTGAATAAAATAATTAATAAAAATTTAAAATTTGTATGCCTATGAAATTTTGAAAAACACGGCAGTGGAGCTCTTGAAAATCAGAGCGAGCCATTATATTATGTAAAAATTGGAGATTAATTTAAGTTATAAAGAATATCATGAAAAGAAGAAAAAGGTGTGAATATCATACAGTTACTTCCTGTATGTTTCGGAAAATGAAGATCGGGTTGTTTCTCTCTTTGTTTGCTTTCTCTCAAATTCAAGCTGAGAATCTTTTTGCTCAAAGTAGAACGATATCTATTTCGGTAAATAATGAACCGGTAGAACAAGTTATCGAAAAGATCGAGAAAAATTCGGATTATGTCTTTCTGTATAATGACAAGTCTATCGATTTGAGCCGTAGAGTATCTGTTAAAGTAAATGGTGGTACTATTAATGCCGTTCTTGATGAAATGTTTAAAGGAACAGGTATTAAATATACCATTTCGAATCGTCAAATTATTCTTTCTCATGTAACAGTCGCTCATGCGGGTAAAATGGCCGGATCGGCTGAACTGTCGGCTGTTCAGGATGGGAAAATCTCTGTGTCGGGGACTATAGTGGACGAAAAAGGAGAGCCGGTTATCGGTGCTAATATTGCACAGAAAGGAACGACCAATGGTACGATTTCTGATTTTGACGGAAATTTTACAATTAAAGTGCCGAAAAATAGCGAGTTGCTTATCTCTTATGTCGGGTATGTATCTCAAACGGTAAAAGCGACCGAAAGTGCATTGAAGATCGTTTTGAAAGAAGATGCCAAAGTTTTGGGAGAAGTCATTGTCACGGCTATGGGTATTGCCCGTAAAGAAGAAACATTGACTTATGCTGCTCAGACAGTAGGAGGCGATGAACTTACCCGAGCTAAGGAGACGAACCTGATCAATTCTTTACAGGGGAAAAGTGCAGGTCTTGTGATTACTCCTAATTCAGGAGGAGCCGGAGGTGCTTCAAAAATATTGCTCCGCGGTAATGCCTCGATAATGGGGAATAACAGCCCGTTGATTGTCGTTGATGGGGTACCGATGAGGAATAAGGTATCCGGTGAGATGAATATGGATTCCGGTGGTGTCAATTTGATGGTTGATGGGTCGACAGAAGGAAGTGATCCCCTTTCTCAACTTAATCCGGATGATATCGAGAGCATTACGGTGTTGAAGGGTGCCAATGCGGCGGCCTTATATGGTAGTGCTGCGTCTAACGGGGTATTGATGATCACTACGAAAAAAGGACGTGAAGGGGCTTTACGCATCGATGTGTCGAGCAGTACGACATTTGAGACACCTTTGGTATTGCCTAAAGTGCAGAGTACCTATGGAGCGCAGATGGCAGGTTCTGCTGAAAACGGTTTTACGATGGGATCTAACAGTTGGGGACAACGGATGTCCGATCTTTCCGACGATTATTTTAATTCGCAGTATTCACCGTACCATTTGAGCCGGAATCCTTATGATCCAAGCGATTTTTTCAAGGTGGGGACTAATTTTAACAATACAGTTGCTTTAAGCGGTGGTAATAAAACGGTACATACCTATTTTTCTTATGGAAATACGACTGCGAACGGTATCATTGAAACGAATAAATTCCATCGACACAATCTGGCTTTGCGAGAAAATTTCTCTTTCTTCGATGATAAGCTGAAAGTCGATATTTCGGTTAACTATATCAATCAGAAAACAATAAATCGCCCTTCCGGGGGAACATTCTTCAATCCGATTTATCAGTTATATACTGCTCCCCGCAATCTGGATATGGACTATTATCGTAAAAATTATTATGATTTGAACGGTACGTGGACGTCTAATCCTTATAATGTAATCGAGCAACAGACCGGTAAAGACGGACTTCCTATCTCGGTAATTAAATCAGGTTATACTTCTCAACTTTCTGATACTAATTATGGAAAACAGGTCTGGTTTACTGATGCTATTAACTTGAATAATCCTTGGTGGCTACTTAACCGTATGACCAGTGAAGATGTTGTAAACCGTACGTTCGGTAGCGTGTCTGCTAATTATCAAATTTTAGACGGGCTTAATTTGCAGGCTCGTGTTAAATATGATTATAACGAGATGAATAGTGAGAACCGTCAATATGCGACTACTTGGGGAAATGCCGAGATGATAGACCGTGGACGTCTTATTCTCGATCACACTAAGTATTATGATTTCTACGGAGATTTTATGTTGAGTTATAATAAAAATATAGGAGATTTTACATTAGGTGTAAATGCGGGCGGTTCTATGTTTAATTCTGTTTCTAATCAATGGAAAATTACTCCGATTGCGAAGTCGGGAGCTCCTTATATTGTCGATCTTTCTTGTAATCAGTTTGTACTGGAAGATATTTATTTGAATAGCAGCGAAAATTTTGGAGGATTAGTTGATAAGGATTGGGAGCGCTCCATATTCGCTACTGCACAGTTGACTTATAAAGATAAAGTTACGGTTGAGGGTAGTTATCGAGATGACTGGTATCGTGCTTTCACGCAGTTCCAGGGTATGTCTCCGCACTTTGCATATTTCTCTGCCGGTGCTAATGCTCGGCTTTCAAATATATTCGAATTGCCTCGTCAGATTAATGAGCTGAAAGTTCGGGCTTCTTATTCTGAGGTAGGTAACTCCGTGCCTAATTTGCTGTTATTGGCTTCTTCAAACCGTAATCCTGTGACCGGAGCCTATATCAATAACGGTGTTGTATCTTTTAAAAATCCGAAACCTGAAACGACGCAATCGGTTGAAGTCGGTTTCGATGTCAGTTTATTGGACCGTACGATCAATTTAGAGGCTACTTATTACAATGCGCTTATGAAAAATCAATATATGACATATCCGGGTGCCGGTAATAAAACGATTTTTATCAATGGTGGAAAAGTCCGTAACCAAGGTATTGAGTTGACCGCTTCTTATGTCTTGGCGCCTAACCGCAATTTCAGCTGGGTAACCAATGTGAACTATGCGTTTAATGATAATAAAATTATTACGGTGGCACGTAAACAAAATGGGCAGCCATATAAATATGAAGTGGATATGGGAAATCTCAGTGGTTTGAAAGTGAAATTTGAGGAAGGCGGCTCTTACGGGGATCTGTATGCGGTAGGGTTTATGACCGATGAGATTACCGGAGAGGTGATTGTTGACGAAGAAGGCAATCCTTTTAAGAAAAACGGGCAAGCCAATGAGTATTTAGGAAATATGAATGCCAAGCATACGCTTGGATGGGCGAATACGTTCACATATAAGGATTTCCAATTTTATTTTCTGATCGATGGTAAAATAGGGGGTAAGGTGATTTCGTTTACCGAGGCTTACCTTGATTATTTCGGGACTTCGGAAAGAACCGGTCAGGCTCGGGATAATGCTATAGCGAATAATCTTTATTGGACTTCTGAAGACGGAACTGTTTCCAAACCGGGAATGTATATCCCCGGTACGACACAAATTGTTCCTATCGAGTCATATTATACTACTATTGGAGGAGGAACCCCGATAGGCCGCAATTATGTATATGACGCTACTAATTTCCGGTTACGTGAAGTTTCTATCGGATATACATTCCGTAATCTTTTCGGTGCAGGTAAGAATTTGACCCTTTCGGCAAATGCCCGAAACTTGTTTTTCCTCTATAAAGATGCTCCTATCGATCCTGAAACATCGCTCAGTACACAGAATGCATTAGGAAATGTCGATATTTTCAGTATGCCGACAACTCGCTCTTATGGTTTAACAGTTAAAGCAACATTCTAAACGAATAAAATTATGAAGAAAAAATATTTTTCCGTAATGATATTAGCGGCAACGATGTCTTTGGTCGGTTGCGGAGACCCTCTATTGGATGATCTCAGCCTGAATACTCAAGTTTCTTCGGGTGATCTTTCTATCGCAGAGAATTATGATCAGGCAGTCGGTTATTTTCTGACTGCCCAACAGAAGATGCATGATATAGGAACTTCGGGAGGCGCGCATGTTTATCAGGTGCAATTTAATATCCATATCGATAACTATGCCGGTTATATGGCAAGTACACAAAATTTTAGCGGTAACTTGCCTTCTACGTACCGTTATTTCCCGGAGTATGCCGACGGTCCTAAGGCTAGTTTCTTTAATGTGGCGCATGCGGCATTACCTGTTATGCGATCGGCCGATCAGCTTGATCTGAAAGAGATAGGGGCTATGTGCAATATCATGTATTGTTTCTCGGCATTAGAGTTGTCCGATGTTTATGGTCCGTTTCCTTGGACCGATTACAAGAATGATGTTCAGGAGCCGCCTGTTACTTACGAACCGATGGATGTGATTTACGACTCGTTATTTTATAATTTGAAAAAATCTGCCGAAATATTAGCGGATTTTTCGAATACATCGCAAGAGCATCAGGATAAAATCAATAATGCACTTGCCCGATATGACCGTATTTGCGGGTCGGTAGATGTATGGCGAAGATTCGCTAACTCTATACGTATGCGTATGGCCTTGAGAATGAGTAATGTTAATCCTGCAAGAGCGGAAGAAGAGGCTCGTTTGGCATTTAATGACGGACTGATTGAGAAATCGATAGTATATAATCAGAATGTACATGACGGATTGTCTCATCCTATTGTATTTATTTCGACTCTTTGGAATGATACTCGTTTGAACGCTTCGATGGAAAATATAATGAAGCGGTTGAACTATCCTTTTATGGAGACGATTTTTCTGAAAAATGGAGGTGCTATCAAGAATACTTCTACGGGAGAAAAAGTCTGGAATGAAAATACGGATATTGTAGGTGTTCGGACGGGAATTTCATTGACTGCTCGTGATGATAATAATCCGTATATCAATTTCTCTATGGTAAATAGTGCCTATAATACTACACCTATTTCCCTTTTCAAGCTTTCGGAACGTTATTTCCTGGAGGCTGAAGCGGCTCTTCGTTGGAATATCGGCTCTTTGACATCCAGCTATTTGAGGGGGATTGTGGCGAATTTTGCGGACTTTGATGTAGCTCAGACTGATGAGAAATTCCGGACCTATTGGGCTCAGAAAGATGGTGATATTGATACGTCTATCGATTATGTAGATCCGAGTAATCCGAGAAATAATATAAAAGGTTTGTTAACTGTCGGTGTAACTATAAACTCATCAGATGCTCCTGCCATAAAATTGGAAAAGATCATCACTCAAAAATGGCTTGCGAATTTCCCGATGGGACTTGAAGCGTGGAACGATTTGCGCCGTACCGGTTATCCCCGCATTTTCCCGACAAACGATATCGGTGACGGAACATTGGGTAAAGGGCGTATGATACGCCGTATTCCGTGGAATGAAACTGATGGTTCGGCTGCGCAAGACATTGCCAATAGCGGATTGGATGCACTTGGTGGCGGTAATTATGAGCGTACGACCCTTTGGTGGGATGTTGAAGATCCTGCCGGCCTGGGAGATAATCGTTGGTGGGAACGTGCGGCTGTCGGACAATAAGAGTTATCCTTAAATTTTAGGGAGGTGAGTATCTCACCTCCGGGATACAAATACATAGTTGTTAATTTAAAATGGAAAAAACATGAAAACAAAGACTTGGTTATTTTCTATGCTTTCGTGTATTGCGGTTTCTTCTGTTTCGGCACAGAATATCCCTTCGCACGATGCATATGTGAAGCTTTATGATGATAATGTTTCGCAGAATTTTTATGACTATTTCAGAACATGGGAGCCCGGACAGGCATTGTCGGAGGATGAGAATTTTTTTATTTCCCGTGTGCCGTTAAAAAAACGTTTTGAAAATGCAAATACACAGGTTGATCCGACATTGACGACAGATCGCAAATTTTGTATGTGGACTCCGATGGGAGTTGCCGATACTTATTGGCAGTCGTTGCCCCGTTATGTTTTTGATGGCGATAATTTCAGTATGTGGTCTTATGTCGATTCGCAAGGAGGATGGTCTTTGCCGTGGATTCGTGTACCGGGAGCTTATTCGGATGTGACTCATCGTAATGGTGTAGCAAATAGCGGAGGTTTGATCTTTTTCGATTCGTGGGGAGGAGACAATACCAATGCGAATAATTGCGTGAGAATGTTGACCGAAAAAGAGAACGGTAAGTTTAAATATGCCGAGAAGCTTGTGAAATTTATGCGTTATTATGGTGTCGATGGTTTAGGCGTAAATCCCGAAGGTAGTGTGCCGAATGCTTCTGATTTTCAAGATTTTATTATTGAATGCCGTAAAATTGCGAAAGATTTGAATTGGCAGTTCCATATTTATTGGTATGGTACCAGTTCGAATAACGGTAATATGGATTTGGGTTCAAGTTTTATAGCTTCGAAGCAAGACTGGTTGTGGAAAAATGGTAGTCAGGTGACCGATATGTATATGCTGAATTATAGTTGGTCTTCTGGTGCTTCAAGTTCTGTGAACCTTGCAAAATCTATCGGATCTGATCCGTTTACTCTGTATGCTGGTTATGATATTCAGGGAAATTGGCTTGGTCGTGGATCTTGGAGTGTATTGAAAAACACGGATATGTCAATAGCATTTTGGGGTAATCATACGACAAATATGATTTATCAGAACTCTTCTGAGTTCGGGTCGGGAGATGAAGCTGTTCAATATTGTTATTTGGATAAGCAGGAACAAGTATTTTCGGGCGGGTTACGTAATCCGGCCAATCGTCCTGCAATAAAAGACGGGATTACAAGTGCCAGTGAAGCTGCCATGGAGAAGTTTCACGGTATTGCAGAGTATTTACCGGCTCGTAGCGTATTGCAGGAATTGCCTTTTGTGACACGTTTCGGGTTAGGTAACGGTAAGGTATTCAGAAACGAAGGCAAAGTGACTTTCAATAACAAGTGGTTTAATATCGGTGTTCAAGATTATTTACCCACATGGCGTTGGTGGATTACCGATGCGAATGGCGATGTTCCGTCAGATGCTATTGATTGCGGGTTTACGTTTGAGGATTCTTGGTATGCCGGTTCTGCATTGAAATTGTCGGGGGCGACTAAAGTTTCTAATATCAGATTGTTTAAGACCAATTTCAACATTGCTAAAGGTGACAAGATTTCTATGCGGTATAAGGTGAATAACGGAACAGAATCTCATCTAAAACTGATTTGGTCTAAGGTAGGTTCTGAAAGTGATTTCCAGAGTGCAGATATTCCGGATGCTGTGGCAAAAGGAGAATGGATGGAGTTCTCAAAAACAGCTAATGCACTGGGAATGACCGGGAATGTCGCTTGCATTGGCTTGGCTGTTGAAAACACTTCTGCCGATTATGAATTGTTAGTAGGAGAGTTTGCTATTGTCAATAATAATGTAACACCTCATCCGGTAACTCCGACAATCATTACAGATGAAAGTAAGATACTGAAAAAACGTACTTATAACGCACTTGATTTTAAGTTCAGTTGGAAGTGTGCCGATACTAATCCGAGTGATCCGTCTTTACCTATCTATAATGAAGATGTAGATACGTGGTATTTTGAAGTGTATAGTCAGGCGAAAGGTGAAGAACCTATCCTTTGTGGTACTACTTCATCTTGGGCTCATTATGTAGTCGGGGCTCCGGTATCATCAGACAACACCATATCTGAGTACCGTGTCGGTGTACGGGCTGTTGCTCCTGATGGAAAAACAACTAGTGATATTGCTTGGACTAATTATTTGAATATTCCGGTTACGATGATTGACGGTATCGAATGTAACAAAGCTGTGATCAAGGCTGGAGAGGAGTTTACCGTGTCATTGCTCGATCCTAATCAAGCAGAACCAATGTTTTGGGAACTTATCAATTCGACTACCGGTGAAAATAAAGGTACTTTTGATATGGGGCGTTCATTTACGACATCTCTTTCGGAAGAAGGTTATTATGACGTGAAAATAACAAAGCAAGATTTGTCCGAATTGACTTATCGTGGATATGTACAGGTATCGCCTGCTGTTACCGGTGCTTTACCGTTGATCGATGATATTACGGCTTCGAAAACAGAGGTTGATCTGAGTCAATCGGATGATCCGGTTACGCTTACATTTACCGGACGTAAAGGAGAAGGTACGGTATCCCGCGGGTTGAAGATAGACGATCCGTATATGTTCCGTATCCCGTCAGAATTCCTACCTAATAATCAGGGTACTTATTCTATCGGATTCTGGCTTAAACCCGATAAATTCTCTCATGCACAATATGGGACTAATTTGTTGAATCAGAGAGATATCTCTCTTAGCTGGCCTAACAATAACTGGGGTGCTTTTTGGGTACATATATGGCCGAAGACCACAAATAAAAATAATCCTGATGAGGTTTTAATAGAGGATAATATCGTATCGTTTACGATGTATAACAATGAATCTACGATTTCGTTTAACGGAAATAATAATAAGCATGAAATACCTAACTTGAATTGTTGTACTGACGGTACATATTTCAAAGAAGAATCTTATAGCCTGACACCGGGCCAATGGACTCATATCATGATTATGTTTAACGGATCACAGCAAAGTATCTATTTTAACGGTAAAAAGGTAGGTTCTTGTGCCGCAAGAAAGAACAGTTATAACGAATCTCCTATTTATTTCGGTGGATCGAATGTTTATCATTCCGGTTTTACGGGAGTTATAGATGATGTACAGATTTGGCATAAGGCTCTTTCTGACAGTGAAGTGGTAGAAGCTATGGGCGGATATGAAGATAAAGAGATACCCGCCGGTTTACAAGGTTATTGGACATTTGAGTCGGACACTTATAATGAAGGTGATAAAACTTTTGAAAATAAGGGATTGCTTGCTGCTAATACTAAAGCTTCTTATATAGAATTTAAAGGTTCGGCCGGGGAGAATACTTCACTTACCACTGAAATTGTAATTCCTGCTTCAATTAATGTTGAAGGAAACCCAGCACTTTCTGGTTCGATGCCGATCACAACGACCGCTACTTATGAAGTAGAAAACGCTAAAGTCACAAATAATGGTGACGATGCAACTGTCGCTTTTGATACTGATGGTACTTATGATGTTACTCTTACGTTGCAAAATGGTTGGGGTACGGCAACAATGACAAAACAGCAATATATTGTAGTTGTAGGCGGTGCTATGGGTGTTGATGAAAATAATGTTGTAGAATCTTTGTCGGTATATCCGAATCCGTTTATCGAAAATATAAACTTGCAGTTTGCCGTTGACGGTAATTATCAAGTAGATGTTTTTGATGCGCAGGGCCGTCAAGTGGCTTCTAAAAAATATCAGGCAAGAGCTGGAGAAATTTGTACAATGACGATGGATAATGCCGCTAAGGGCATTTATTCGGTCGTAATTTCTCAAGACGGAAAAAGGGTGAAAGCCTTGAAATTAGTGAAATAATATAATATAGATTTATTACCTGCACATATTGTGCAGGTAATAAATCTATATTCGTATAATAATATTGAATAAAGAATTGGACTAAAATCGAAGATTGTCCCGTTATCGGGTGATTTATTTGATAAACTCTCTATAATAAAAAATAGAACGGAGGCATTCGTGTTCCGATATGACAAAAATGGAATAATTAAAATCTATAAATAGTATGAAGAAACATTTGTTTGTATTAGGAGTATGTCTCCTGTCATTGTTTATAATTTCGTGCAAACGGCAAAATGCACCGAATACCTATTCTGTTATTCCTTATCCGAACTCATTAGTTCAGGAAGATGGTACGTTCGTTTTTAATAAAAAGACGAAAATGATATGCACTTCATCGCTCGATTCGGCATCTCAGGAGGTCGTTCGTAACTTCAGTGCACTGCTTAACAATGTAGCAGGTCTGAAAACCGAGTGCATAGTTGATGAAGAGAAAAGTGATAAGAATATCGTCTTTTTCGATTTAGATACATCTATTGCTGATGAGGGTTACTCTTTAGATATAGACCCTTCGAAAATTATTATTAAGGCAAGTTCGGCTGCCGGATTCTATTATGCCGTTCAATCATTAAAACAACTGCTTCCCATAGCTGTGTATGGAGATAAAGAGAGTGTTTCGGTAGAGAAGTGGGAAGTTCCGTGTGCTCATATCGATGATGCCCCGCGTTTTTCTTACCGGGGAATGCATCTTGATGTAGCACGCCATTTTTTCTCTGTGGATGAAGTAAAAAGATATATAGATTTGCTGGCCATGCATAAGTTGAATGTGTTTCATTGGCATCTTACCGATGATCAGGGCTGGCGTATAGAGATTAAGAAGTATCCCAAACTGACCGAAATCGGCAGTATTCGCAAATATACGATGGTTGAGAAAAATTTTGATCAGTATGATAATACTCCGTATGGGGGATATTATACACAAGATCAGATTCGGGATATTGTCAATTATGCAAAAGAACGTTTTATTACTATAATTCCGGAAGTAGATCTTCCCGGTCATATGGTGGCGGCTTTGGCCTCTTATCCTTCTTTGGGGTGTACCGGAGGACCGTATGAAGTGCAAGGAGTGTGGGGAGTGCATCCTGATGTTTTATGTGCCGGAAAAGAAGAAACTTATGAGTTTGTAACGGACGTATTGTCCGAAGTTATAGAATTATTCCCTTCCCGTTATATTCATATAGGAGGAGATGAATGCCCTAAAGACCGTTGGAAAAAGTGTCCGCTTTGTCAGGTGCGCATTCGGAAGCTGGGTTTGAAGACCGATAAGGAACATACTGCCGAAGAACGGTTACAGAGCTATTTTATGACTCGTGTAGAGAAATTTCTGAATGAAAATAATCGTCAGATCATCGGTTGGGATGAAATTCTTGAAGGGGGTGCTGCTCCTAATGCGACAGTCATGTCGTGGAGAGGTACCGACGGTGGTGTGCAGGCTGCAAAATTGCGTCATAACGTTGTTATGACTCCCAATACTTATCTCTATTTTGATTATTATCAAAGTGAAGATACTCAGACCGAACCGCTTGCAATAGGCAGTTATGTACCTCTTGAAAGAGTATATGATTTTGAGCCTGTTCCGGATACGTTGGATAATGATTCTAAAAAATATATTTTGGGAGCACAGGCTAATCTTTGGACTGAATATATTTCTGATTTTAAACAGGTCGAGTATATGTTACTTCCGCGTTTAGACGCTTTGAGTGAGGTGCAATGGACTCAGCCGGAGAATAAAAATTGGGTGAATTTTCTTGATCGTCTTCAGCATAATATACAGGTGTATGACTTGAAAGGATATAATTATGGCAAACATATATTCGGCATCAATCCTGAATATAGGATTATTCCGGAAAAGCATTGCATAGAGGTGACTTTGAGAACGCAAGGCGATGCTCCGGTTTATTATACGCTTGACGGAACGGTGCCGACAGAAAAAAGCACGAGATATACACAGCCGATCGAGTTGACGGAAAATACCGATCTGAAAGCGATTGTAGTACGTCCGGGAATGAAGACCAATATGTTTGAGAAAGAATATGTATTCAATAAGGCTACGGCACGCAAGATAATGTTGAATAGTGCCCCGAATGACCGTTATACGTTTAAGGGAGGTCAGACTCTTGTGGACGGGATGATCGGAGATATAGGGTTTGCTACCGGTCGCTGGATCGGGTTTAGTCCCGGAGATTTGGATGCCGTGATCGATTTAGGTGAGACAACATTTATTTCTAAAGTCGAGTTGGGTATTCTGTTCGATAAAGATAATTGGATATTTCCTTCTGACCATATTTCGGTATTGGTTTCTCAGGATGGTGTGAAATATAATAGTGTGGCAGATACGGTATTGGTGTTGCCGGATCAGAGTGTGAAGAATAGTCGTATGATTCAAGGTGTAACCTTTGATCCTGTAAATACCCGTTATGTAAAAATTAAGGCTAATAGTGTAAAATCTTTACCTGCATGGCATGGTGCGAAAGGTAAGCCCGGATTTTTATTTGTAGATGAGATAAATATATATTAAGAATTGCTCTGGGGCTGTGTGTATTATTCTGAATATTTAGACAGTCTCTTGTTATATAGAACAAATTCTTATTAGGAAAGTGAGATTTTTCTAAGCAAATAAATCTTCTTCCAGAGAATATTTAGAATTTTCGGTATCTGTTCGAGGTAAGCAGGTATAAATATAAATTGGGATATTCTCCGGACAATTTTGATTCAAGTATGGTGAAAAAACTAGTGTTGTTATGTTTTTTATTTGTATTCTTGTCGTTGTCATTGAAAGGTCAACGGCAAGAACAGATAACACTCCAACTGATTCCTTATCCGCAGAAACTGGAATTTGGCGAGGGAACATTTTTTTCTGAACATCCGGATGTCGTATTTTCCGGAATATCTTCTGCTGAAGAAGCGATTTTAATGAATGAGTTACGTTCTTCGTGGCAGACGATCAATCGGAAGAAAAAAATATCCGGGAAAGATGTTATTTTCATTCAAAAGATACGAGATGGAGAGGTGCCTGTCTCCGGTGGTTATGATTTGGAAATCCGTCCCGAAAGAATCATCATTTCTGCAAATAACGATGAAGGTCTGTTCTATGGTGTTCAAACATTGAATCAGATTACGGCGTCTTGTGTCGGTAAGGCTCTTCCTTGTCTGAAAATCAAAGACTATCCCCGGTTTCCTTATAGAGGCATGCATTTGGATGTTTCACGTCATTTTTTCGATACCGAATTTATAAAAAAGCAGTTAGATGTTATTGCTTCTTACAAGTTTAATCGGTTTCATTGGCATTTGACTGACGGTGCCGGGTGGAGGATTCAAATAAAAGAATATCCGCTTTTAACCGAAGTGGCGGCATGGAGACCTGCCCCTACGTGGAAAGAGTGGTGGAACGGAGACCGCCGTTATTGTCGGCAGGATATTCCCGGAGCTTATGGCGGCTTTTACACTCGTGAGGATATAAAAGATGTATTGGAATATGCTCGATCGAAACACATTACGGTAATACCCGAGATCGAAATGCCGGGACATAGTGAAGAGGTTTTGGCAGTTTATCCCGAGTTGTCTTGTTCGGGTGAGCCTTATAAGAACGGGGAGTTTTGTATCGGAAATGAAAATACTTTCGAATTTCTTGAAACCGTATTGGATGAAGTTATTTCACTTTTTCCTTCGAAATATATTCATATAGGAGGGGATGAGGCGAACAAGGAAGCTTGGAAGAAATGCCCTAAATGTCAGCAAAGAATGAAAGATGAGGGACTGAAGTCTGTCGATGAATTACAGAGTTATCTGGTGCATCGTATAGAAAAGTATCTTAATAGTAAAGGCCGCGAGTTGTTAGGATGGGATGAGATTTTGGACGGCGGACTTTCTCCGAATGCGACGGTTATGTCTTGGCGTGGTGAAAAGGGTGGTATTCAGGCCGTGAGAATGGGGCACGATGCGATCATGACCCCCGGAGAATATTGCTATTTCGATACGTATCAGGATAATCCGTCGGGAGAACCGGAAGCTATCGGTGGATATTTGCCTTTAAAGAAAGTGTATTCTTATAATCCTGTGCCCGATTCTTTAACTTTAGAGGAGAGCAAGCGCATATTGGGTGTGCAGGCAAATCTTTGGGTAGAATATATCTCTACGCAAAAACATGTCGAATATATGCTTTATCCTCGTTTACTCGCACTTTCTGAAGTGGCTTGGAGTAATCTTGATAATAAGTCGTGGACGCGTTTCCGTCTGGCGGTCAATAAACATGTTGCGTGGTTGTGGAACAAGGGGATAAATGCCCATCCTATTGCCAATGGAGTAGTCATGTCTCAGATTGTAGATACTTTGAAACGTGAAATACGTGTTTCTTTCGAATGTGACCGTATCCCGTCCGAAATTCGTTATACACTCGACGGATCAGAACCGACGTTGCAATCGACATTATATTCTGTTCCTGTTTCTGTAAAAGATTCGGCCGAGATAACCGTTGCGCTTTTCGGGGAGGGGAAACAGTTGACTCGTTCACAAAAATATAAAGTTTATTATCATAAAGGAATCGGTGCGAAAGTGACTTATAAGTTGCCTTATAGCGACCATTATAAAGCTGCTTGTGAATATACGCTAACCGATGGTCATACAGGAGGAAACAGTTACGGAGACGGCAAATGGCAAGGTTTCTCCGGAGATATGGATTGTATTATAGATTTAGGTAAAATTACCGATATTCATACTGTCGAAGTTAATTTCATGCAACAGCCCGGTCCTTGGATTTGGTTTCCCGAATGGACCGAAATATGGATTTCCGATGACGGAAAAGAGTATTTTCGTCTGAACCGTATCGATAATCCGGTCGGACGTGATACAGAGGGCATGATGATCCGGAATTTCGGTTATAACGGATATGCAAAGGCTCGTTATATTCGTTATAAAGCTCATCAAGTACCTAAAGAAGGTGCTTATATGTTTGTCGATGAAATAAATATACGTTGATAATTCAGGATACTACGATCTATCTTTTCTATGAAAAAACATTTTGTGTAGTATGTGTAGTGTGTAGAACTCCCGGGGCGTATGGGAATAATTCCCGGGAGTGTTTTTTTGTTTATTTCTGTTTTCAAAAATGTATTTACGATTTCCGCAAAAAATTTGAGGAACGGTTTTTGAGAAAGAGTCTCAAAAAGCCCGGAATATGTTTTTTTGTTGGAAAATTCAGATAGTTTCTAAATGAAAATTTTAGTTTTTGGTAAAAAAATAAAAAAAAGGTGACGTTTTTATCTCTGTTTGTTTGTCTATATATACAAAAGAGAAATTAATTTCTCATTAACCTTAAAGATTAACCATGATAGAAGAATTTTTGGAATATTGTATCTTTTCATTCTTTATATTGTCTGTTTGCATTTGGGCAGAATATTTTAGGATGCCGATAAGTTTTACCAATCTCTATTTTGCAAAATCTTTTGATATTGATAAATTATGCTATTCTATTCTATTGTCTATAAGGTGGTAAGAATAAGAAAATGTTCGTTTCCTTATAATGCTTTCTTTCTAAGAGAGTATATTGAAATAGGAAAGAATAGAAAAGTTTGGAAATGCTGTAAGGTAAGAAGTTTACCTGTAAATTAAGACTGTTTGATTAATAAATCAATATCACTACTGTCCACTAAAAATGGACAAGGTTAAAAATTAAACAAATTCGGTT
>NZ_CEWDCG010000050.1:0-16186 GCF_982436375.1 Coprobacter sp.
GAGTGCTACCGTCTGGTGATATAAACAGAGCCAATTCATTTTTTTTCAATAATCCTCTGATATTATAATTATTATACTCCGGAGGTGTATTTTCTCTATCCGGAAATACCCATATTTGCAAAAATTCTACGGGCTCTTTATCGCTACCGTTATATTCGCTATGCAAAATTCCGCTTCCGGTACTCATTACCTGAACATCTCCCGGAGTAATTGTCCGGGTATTTGCAACACTGTCTCCATGACGAAGTTTTCCTTTCAAAGGAATAGACACAACCTCCATATTTTTATGCGGATGCGCTCCAAATCCTTGTGAAGGAGCAACCCAATCGTCATTCAAAACACGTAATGCTCCGAAATGCACCCTCGTAGGATTATAATAATCTGCAAAACTGAAAGTGTGGTATGTCTTTAACCAACCATGATCAAAATAGCCCCTTGAAGAAGCTCTATCTACAACTTTTTTCATAATAATTTTCTTTTACTTAAAGCCTGTTTAAATTTTCCGATAAAATAATCTCGTCAGACTTATATCTATCGATAACAATCATAACCCATACAATGTTGCATAATAATACGTAACTTTACGACAAAATCGAAAATCAGCAATGAACACTCATATTATGTCAAACGAAAAAATATACTGGTTCATCTTTTATAACGATCAATTACTAATTGAGAAAAAAAACGGAAAATACCAAATACCCTATGCACCAGAGTCTCCGATAAAAAGAGAAATGGATATTCCTGTTTTAAATGTACCTGTACCAGGGCATCAAGCCAAAACATTCAGAGTGACAAAACCTATTTCTGTCTCGGAACAATATGAATGGATCGGTTTACGATCATCTTATGATTATCTACCGCAAGAATCATATAAAACTGCCGGAAAAGCCTTTGAAATTCTCCATTGGGACAAAAACAGCCGGTTCTGTCCGGTATGCGGAAACTTAATGAAACTAAAGAATGACATAACGAAACGATGTCCTTCTTGTGGGAAAGAATTATACCCTGCCATTTCAACAGCAATATTGGTATTGATTCGAAAAGCAAATTCTATCTTATTAGTTCACGCACGTAATTTCAAAGGGACATTCAATAGTCTGGTTGCCGGATTTCTGGAAACCGGAGAAAATCTCGAAGAGTGTGTCGCCAGAGAAGTCATGGAAGAAACTCAGTTAAAGATTAAGAACATTTCTTATTTCGGTAGCCAGTCATGGCCTTATCCAAGTGGATTAATGGTCGGATTCATAGCCGATTATGAAAGTGGGAAAATCGAACTGCAAGATGATGAACTTAGCTCAGGTGCATTTTATACACGAGATAACTTACCGGAACTTCCTCACAAATTAAGTCTGGCACGCAAAATGATCGACTGGTGGTTAGAACAAAACAGTGATGAAACAAAATAAGGGATTCGAAGATTTAGGCAAACCCTGAAAATCATTCTATTTTTTCGATCATCAAATCAGGAAGGTTCTGGATAAACGTAAAAATATCTCCCTCTTTATCATTATCCCGAGTTTTAATCACCATACTGACACAATAAACCTGACGCTCCCCTTGAAATTCTTTGCGGGCCGAATAATTCGTTATACGACCTTCAGAATGAGCAATCATATTGGTTATCTTCTGCAGATTTTCTTGCTGTCCGGTAGAAAACTGCACAAAAGAACTATGCAAACCGATACGTTTAAACAATACCGTCAACAGTTCCAATCCCAATAATGTAAAAAAAGTCGCCGCAATTCCTACGCCATACATTCCGCCTCCAATTGCCAAACCGATGCCTGATGCAACCCATATTCCGGCGGCAGTAGTCAGTCCTCGCACAAACTGCCGCTGTATAATTATCGTGCCAGCCCCTATAAAACCTATACCTGTAACAACTTGAGCAGCCACACGACTCGGATCAAGGCTCATCGACGGCATTCCTAAGACATTCTGAAAACCATATTGAGATACAATCATAATAAGGGCACTGCCCAAAGAAACAAGAAAATGTGTCCTAAATCCGGCTTCCTTTGCCCGATACTCTCGCTCAAGTCCGATAATAGCACCAAGGATTCCAGCAACAAACAATCTTAATACAAATTCCCAGAACATAATAATCTCCCTTTTTAATTATCTATCGAAACTACAAATATAAACAAAACACGATAACCTTACAAAAGATAAATCGACAATACCTCCAGTCATTTTTCAATACAGAACATTCGATAAAAAAGTTTTCATATCCACAAATAAATTATTTATATTTGCTTATATAAAACAGTAAAACAAACAAACATGGATGACCGGGTAAAACTCAAAGTTATGGGTATTACATATAGCCAAATACAAAATGGAGCTTATGCTCTCGTACTGGCAGAAGAAAACGGAGACCGGCGTATTCCCATCATAATAGGTACTGCCGAAGCTCAGTCTATTGCCATACGACTCGAACATTTAACTCCTCCTCGTCCCATGACTCACGATCTGTTTGCCAGTTTCGCTCAAGGATTCGGAATTCGATTGCGTGAAGTTTTCGTCTATCACTATGAAGACGGTGTTTTCTCATCTGAATTGCTTTTCGATGACGGAACTCGCCAAATCAGAATAGATTCACGGACATCTGATGCTATTGCTATTGCTTTGCGTACCCAATCACCCATTTATACTACAGAAAAAATTATCAGCGAAGCCGGCATCATATTTCAGGAAGAACCCAAAGAAAAAAAGAAAGAAGAAACAAAAACAGTCAAACGTAAACATCTTAACGACTATTCGACAAAAGAGTTAAAAGAACGTTTGGAAGAAGCCGTCCGTATGGAAGCATACGAAAAAGCAGCCCTTATTCAACAAGAACTAAAAAAACGGGAACAGAAACAAGGTTAGTAATAAATATTTATTAGTTTTGTACGATAATTGTCCGCCTATACCGGAATAATCCCGGTTTACAAGACCGGATTTTTACCTGAAAAACAATTAACTACACTAAATTTCATAAAAAATAGTGCTATGAACGTGAAACTTCGCTTAATCATAATGAACTTCCTGCAATTCGCTGTTTGGGGGGCATACCTTACATCTATGGGAAGTTACCTCGTAAGTATTAACCAGGCATCACATATCGGAATGTATTATGCAATGCAGGGTATTGTATCCCTATTTATGCCTGCAATACTCGGTATCATTGCCGATCGTTGGATACCGGCACAGAAGCTATTGAGTCTAAGCCATTTTCTCGCTGCTTCATTCATGGCCGCAGCAGGATATTACGGAATGAGTTATGGAACAAATGTCGAATTTCCGGTTTTATTTACACTATATTCGCTAAGTGTAGCTTTTTATATGCCGACATTAGCCCTTTCCAACTCCGTTGCATATACCGCACTCGACAAAGCAAAATTGGACACTATAAAAAATTTCCCTCCCATCCGGATTTTCGGTACAATCGGCTTCATCTGCTCTATGTGGACAGTCGATCTTTTGGGATTGCAAGACACATACGGACAATTCTTTGCATGTGCCCTTATCGGTGTTGTATATGCATTATACGCTCTGACCCTGCCTGCTTGTCCGACAAGTAAAGGGGATAACACCAAATCATTGGTCGAGGCTTTAGGATTACGAGCATTTACTTTGTTCAAACAAAGGAAGATGGCAATCTTTTTCATTTTCTCGATGTTATTAGGGGTTTCATTGCAGATAACTAACGGGTTCGCAAACCCATATATCAGCAGTTTCGGTTCTATTCCCGAATATGCCGACACATTCGGCGTACAACATGCAAACATATTAATTTCACTATCTCAGATTTCAGAAACTTTATGTATCTTATTGATACCATTTGTTCTGCGACGATTCGGGATTAAACGGGTAATGTTAATTGCCATGTTGGCATGGGTACTCCGGTTCGGACTATTCGGACTCGGAAATCCCGGAGACGGAGTATGGATGTTTATTCTCTCCATGATTGTTTACGGTGTCGCTTTCGACTTTTTCAACATATCAGGATCTTTATATGTCGATAAAGAAACCGATATATCGATCCGCTCCAGTGCACAAGGACTGTTTGTCATCATGACTAACGGATTCGGAGCGACAATAGGGACTCTCGGAGCTCAGGCCGTAGTAAATTATTTTGTAGATTTCAACAGCAATATTCCGCAAGTAAGCGAGTGGCAATCTGCTTGGTATGTTTTTGCCTCCTATGCTCTGCTCGTAGCAATTATATTTGCTATCGTATTTAAATATAAGCATAATCCAAAAGAATTTGAATAAAATCCTTTTCAACAAGAATAAATATTTAATAAATTTACCGGCAATATAAATTAATTCTTTTATATTGCCGGTATCAATAATATCTTATTCAATATGTATATAACTCCTGCACAAGGACTTACATTAACATCCGTACTACGAGGAATACTCGGAATATGCGTTCTGCTTTTTATCGCTTGGCTATTAAGCAAGGACCGAAAAAAAATAGACTGGAAAATTGTCGTTACAGGACTTTCTCTTCAGATTTTATTGGCATTCGGGATGCTATATATTCCCGCACTTCAAATTTTCTTTGAATTTCTTGGAAAAATATTTGTAAAAATTCTCGAATTTACCAGACAAGGGACAGCATTTCTTGCGGGAGGTTTACTCGACACATCCAAAGTCGGATACATTTTTATTTTTCAAGTACTCCCGACGCTCATTTTTTTCTCTGCGCTTATCAGTTTACTTTATTATCTAAACATTATACAGCGAATCGTACAAGGAGTCGGCTGGTGCATCCGTAAAATATTCCGACTGTCCGGATCAGAAGGGCTCACCGTAGCCGGAAATATATTTTTAGGCATGTGCGAAGCTCCTATATTGGTAAAACGGTATCTTCCTTTTATGAACCGATCCGAGATGTTTCTCGTAATGAGTGTCGGAATGGCGACAATATCCGGAGGTGTTATGGCGGCATATATCGGAATGTTGGGAGGTGATGATCCTACCGCACGTCTGCAATTTGCCAAATATCTCATTTCAGCTTCTGTTATGGCAGCACCGGGAGCTATCGTTTTTTCTAAAATTATAATTCCTCAAACCGAACCGCTTTCTCATATCGAAGTTTCTATTCCCCGAGATAAAGCAGGGAAAAACATACTGGACGCTATTTCAAACGGCGCTATAGAAGGGCTAAAACTTGCCGTAACGGTTGCCGCATTACTTCTTGTATTCATAGCTATGGTTGCTTTACTCAATTATCTGTTGGGAGACCTTATAGGACACTATACAGGTTTAAACCGATGGTTATCCGAAATGGCAGGGCATCCTGTTATATTTAATTTTCAGACTCTTATCGGATGGATATTTACCCCCATAGCATGGATCATGGGGGTTTGTAATGCCGACACCGGATATGTGGGAAGCTTACTGGGGACAAAAATCGTATTAAACGAATTTGTCGCCTATGCCGATCTGAACATACTGAAAAATGCAGGGACATTTATTCAAGAAAAATCGATAATTATAGCGACATTCGCATTGTGCGGTTTTGCTAACATCAGCTCTATCGGAATGCAAATCGGAGGTATAGGCGTATTAGCGCCCGACCAGCGAAAGACATTAACCCGATACGGATTTTTAGCTATGATATGCGGAACTTTAGCTTCTTGCATGTCTGCCACAATTGTTGGAATGATCATTGGATAATCATAAAAAAATACAACTCATGCACATATTTTATACTCCGGACATCAAATCCGTCAAAGAATTACCTGAAGAAGAATCCCAACATTGCATAAAGGTACTCCGACTCTCCGAAGGAACTGAAATTATGCTCACAGACGGAAAAGGCACATTTTATAAGGCAATTATCACACTCGCACATCACAAACGATGCGGTGTAAAAATCGTTGAAGAAATTCAAGCGCTAAGCCCCTGTCCCATTAAAATACATATAGCCATTGCCCCTACTAAAAATATGGACAGAATCGAATGGTTTGCCGAAAAGTGTACCGAAATAGGTATAAATGCCATTACCCTGCTCCGCTGCCGTTTTTCGGAACGTAAAGAGGTGAAAACCGAACGGATCGAAAAAATATTGGTATCGGCAATGAAACAATCTATAAAAGCGACATTGCCTCAATTGAACGGCATGACGACGTTTAAGGAATTCGTGACTCGTCCTTTTGAGGGGCAAAAATTCATAGCACACTGTTATGAAAAAAGCGACAAGATTTTGTTAAAACAAAGATATATACCGGGAAATAATGCTCTTATACTGATCGGTCCGGAAGGAGATTTCAGCCCGGAAGAGGTAGAACTTGCAATCGAAAACGGATTTTTACCCATATCACTGGGGAATAGTCGTTTACGTACCGAGACAGCCGGAATTGTCGCCTGTCATACAATACATGTCATCAATCAATAATTTTCTTAAATTCTCATTTATTCCTCTATATTTGCACCATCAATTAATTTAACAGATATGTTACTGCAAACTGAAAAACTTAAACATACCGATTCTGGTCTTTTTTTCCTTTTAGCCGGACCTTGCGTTATCGAGGGCGAAAATATGGCTTTAAATATTGCTGAAACAATCGTAAAGATCACAGACCGTCTGCATATACCTTATGTTTTTAAAGGGTCATATCGTAAAGCGAACCGCTCGAGAATAGATTCTTTTACAGGTATAGGAGATGAAAAAGCATTGAAGATACTTCGAAAAGTGGGAGAAACTTTCAATATTCCGGTTGTTACCGATATACATTCGGCAGAAGAGGCTCGAATGGCAGCTGAATATGCAGATATACTGCAAATACCTGCTTTTTTGTCTCGACAAACCGATCTTTTAGTCGCTGCTGCAGAGACAGGTCGTGTCGTAAATATAAAGAAAGGGCAATTTTTATCTCCGGGAGCAATGAAATTTGCCGTTCAAAAAGTCATTGATGCCGGAAACAAAAAAGTTGCGATCACCGAAAGAGGAACGACATTCGGGTATCAAGATTTATTAGTAGATTTCCGAGGAATTCCTGAAATGAAATCATTCGGATATCCGGTCATTCTGGACGTCACACATTCTCTTCAACAACCTAATCAGACTTCAGGCGTTACCGGAGGAATGCCGCAACTGATCGAAACAATCGCCCGTGCCGGAATAGCAACCGGAGCAGACGGATTATTTATGGAAACTCATCCCGAACCGGAAAAAGCCAAATCTGACGGTGCAAATATGCTTCGTCTGGATTTATTAGAAGGGTTATTAGTGAGATTGACGGCTATTCGGGAAACAATCAATAAATTCGATAAATAAAAAGATAAATGCAGATAAAAAACAGAAGTACGGTAGCCGGAATCTTTTTCGGATATTTCATCATGGGACTGGTCGATATCGTCGGAATTTCCGCTAATTATGTAAAAGCAGATTTTTCGTTAAGCGATTCCGTATCTTCTTTCTTGCCATTAATCGCATTTATAAGTTTTGCCTTCCTCGCTGTTCCTTCCGGAATGCTAATGAACCGAATAGGACGAAAAAACAGTGTGCTGGCAAGTTTTATAATTACACTCATAGCTCTCTCGATCCCGATTACCGGTTATACATTCCCTGCCATGTTGACGACTTTTGCTTTGGTAGGGATAGGAAATACGGTCATGCAAACTTCCATCAACCCTCTTTTAGCGGATGTCGTTCCGGAAAACAAGCTTACAAGCAGTCTCACTTTAGGACAATTTTTCCGGTCTGTTTCTTCGGCAATAGGTCCTATTCTGGTAACTACAATTATGCTTCTGACCGGAAACTGGAAAAACACGTTTCCTATTTATGCCGTAATCACCGTAATCGGGATTCTATGGCTATATAAATCGCCCGTTACAGAACGGAATACCGACGACACAAAAAAAAGTTCTTATCTATCCATATTACAACTTCTAAAAGACAGACACATTTTGATCCTATTCTTAGCACTTTTTGCGTTTGTCGGCATCGACGTGGGTCTCAACGTCTATGTTCCGGATTTTCTTCAAACACGTTGCGGACTTCCTTTACAACAAGCGGGGTTAGGATCGAGTCTTTATTTTACAGCCCGAATTATAGGATCTCTAATCGGAGCAGTACTGTTACTGCGATATCGCTCAGAAAATATCTATCTCTATACAATGGCGACCGGAGTAATTATTTTCATTATAATGATGTTATTTCCCCAATTATATATTGCCTTGACTTCTATTTTTATTATCGGACTAGTATGTGCAAACGTATTCTCTATATTACTTTCCCTTGCTTTGCAATACCGTCCCGATAAAGCCAACGAAATATCAGGACTAATGATAATGGCCGTATCGGGTGGAGCAATAATTCCTTTAATCATCGGAATTATCAATGACCTAACCGGAGGATCAACAGGGATGTATGTTCTTTTGATTTGTCTGTTGTCTCTCCTTGCTTCTGCAATTTATTTATGTAAGTCCAAAAGCCTGCCTAAAAACTAACTGCGTTTTATTGACATCAATTTATCAAAATCAAATTCTCTAAAATCTGAAATTACAATATCTGCTTTATCTTCTATCCGGGAAAAAGGTAAAGTCGTAGAAAGTCCGACAACCGTCATACCCGCCGCACGCCCGGCAGCCAGTCCGGCTAAAGAATCTTCAAAGACATAACAATTTTGAATATCTGCATCCAATAGCTTCGCCGCCAATAAATAGCACTCAGGATCAGGTTTAGACCGAGATATCTGATTAGCGGTTACTATTACATCAAAATATGATTTAATATCAGGATGCTCACGATAAAGATTTGCCATTTTCACATCATTAGAACTTGTAACGATTGCCGTTTTTACATCATTTTTACGTAAGCAATTCAAAAAATCCAAGATACCCGGAATGTAATCGTATGACATATAGTGTTCCCATTTATCGAGATTTTCAACAATTTCTTGCTGAATTTCTTCTCTTCCGGAAAAATATTTCTCAAATATCTGACGCAATGTATTTCCCTTTACTTTATCACCGAAACGATCAGGATCAGATAAATACTTCACTCCCACATTATTCCAATATATGCTGTACTGAGATTCTGTATCAACTATTACTCCATCCAAATCAAATAGTGCGGCAATCGTACGATTCATTTTATCTTATCTTTTATTTGTTTAACGCTGCAAAATAAATAAAAGCATACTGACTACACAAATAATCACTACCTTTGCCACACTAAATAATTGTGAAATTATATGGCAAAATCAAATTCTCCCCTTATTTTGGGAACGCGGCCTATCGGAAAGCTTTTGCTGCAATATTCTATCCCTGCAATTATAGGGATGACTGTAACTTCTCTTTATAATATAATCGACAGCGTATTCATAGGGCATGGTGTCGGAGCTTTAGGAATAGCCGGGCTGGCAATAACTTTTCCTCTAATGAATCTTATTGTCGCATTCTGCGTACTGGTAGGTGTCGGCGGTGCTACGATCAGTTCTATTTATATGGGACAAAAAGATACGCAACGAGCGACATACGTCCTACACAATGTACTGTTAATGTTAATATTCAACGGTATTATGTTCGGACTCGTCACCCTCTATTTTCTTGATCCGATTCTGTTATTTTTCGGGGCAAGTGCCGAGACTCTTCCCTATGCCAGAGATTTTATGGGAGTGCTTCTTCTCGGAACACCGATTACTTATGTATTTATCGGACTCAATAATATCATGAGGGCTACCGGATACCCCAAAAAAGCAATGATTTCCGCATTGTTTACAGTAGGAGCGAATATTATCATCGCTCCAATATTTATTTTTGTCTTGAAATGGGGTATCAAAGGCGCAGCTCTTGCCACAATCATTTCTCAGACTTGCGGAATGATCTGGGTACTCCATCATTTTCTGGATAAAAATAGTTTTATACACTTTCAAAAGGGTGCTTATGTGCTTAAAAAGCGAATTATCGTAAGTATTTTATCTATCGGTTTATCACCATTTCTAATGAATGTATGCGCCAGTGGCGTAGTGATTATCATAAACAACAGTTTATTGAGTCATGGAGGAGATTTAGCCATCGGTGCTTATGGTATAGTAAACCGCATGCTCACATTTTTCGTAATGATCGTTATGGGACTGACTCAAGGAATGCAGCCGATTATCGGATATAATTACGGGGCAGAACAGTATGACCGGGTAAAACAAACTCTTCGCTACGGAATCATCGCCGGGGTATGTATTACGACTTTCGGGTTTATTTTAGATGAAATTTTCCCACACGCCATAGTAGCTATGTTCACGACAAATGACGAGCTTACCGACATTGCAACTACCGGATTAAGAATATGTACAATTATGTTCCCTGTCGTAGGATGCCAGATCGTAATTACAAATTTTTTCCAATCTATCGGGAAATCACAAATTTCGATTTTACTTTCTCTTTCCCGACAATTGGTATTTCTTATTCCGTGTCTGTTGATTTTACCAATTCATCTCGGAACAAACGGAGTATGGGCAAGTATTCCTGTTGCCGACTCTATTGCTTTTATAATGGCAATCATCGCAATATGGATACATATCAAAAAAATACAAAAGAAAAATAGTTTTGTACACGAACCCGTCCAATAAGAACATACAAAAATATGGATTTTTCTCAAATTTGACCCAGACAAAATTAGACCGGCTCTAAAAAGCTGCTAAAACTTATTCAATTCTACACTATCGATTTTAATTCAAAATCAGGAAATATTCTTATCTTTGAATTATAAATAGTGATAAAGTGGATATACAGCAAATAGATACCGACAATCAAGAGTTTCAGAATGCCTTAAGCCTGATTCAATATACTTCGCAATCGGTATTCCTAACTGGAAAAGCCGGTACGGGAAAATCTACTTTTTTGCGATATATATGCGACCAAACAAATAAAAAGCATATCGTATTAGCTCCGACCGGCGTTGCCGCAATCAATGCCGGAGGCAGTACAATACATTCTTTTTTTAAAATGCCGTTTCGTCCTATTTTACCGGATGATCCGGATCTAAGTTTAACGGAAGGACGTATTTTTGAATTTTTAAAATATAGAAAATCGCATCGTAAGCTAATCAAAGAAGTCGAACTCATTATCATAGACGAAATATCTATGGTACGTGCCGATATGATCGATTTTATAGATCGTGTGCTTCGAATCTATTCCGGTAATATGCGTCTGCCTTTCGGAGGAAAACAGCTTTTGTTTGTAGGAGATATCTATCAGCTCGAACCGGTAGTCACCCAAGATGCACGAGACATATTGAATCGTTTTTATCCCAATTCTTATTTTTTCTCGGCACGAGTATTTAAAGAGATAAGTCTCGTCCCGATCGAACTAAAGAAAGTATATAGACAAACCGACATAACATTTGTAAATCTTCTCGACAGAATTCGAACCAACACAACAGACGATAACGATCTGAAAATACTTAATAGCCGATATAATCCTAATTTTATACCACAGCAGGAAGATTTTTCTATTACTCTGGCAACAAGAAGAGACAACGTCGATTACATTAATGACAAACATCTCGCAGATCTTGACGGAAAAGAATTTGTATTCAAGGGAGAAATAAAAGGCGATTTCCCCGAATCAAGTCTTCCTACATTAAAAGAGTTGATTCTCAAAGAGGGTGCACAAATAATTTTTATCAAAAACGACTATGACCATCGCTGGGTAAACGGTACTCTCGGAATTATCTCCTCGATTAGCGAAGACGGGAAAATATATGTATTGCTTGAAAACGGAGAAGAGCACGAAGTTGCGCGTGATTCATGGCGCAATATACGTTATTCGTATAATGAAAAAAAGAAAAGAATCGAGGAAGAAGAGCTAGGCTCTTTCATCCAATATCCCATGCGTCTGGCTTGGGCCATAACCGTACACAAAAGTCAGGGTCTCACGTTCAACCATGTCATTATAGATTTTAGCGGAGGCGCTTTTGCCGGAGGTCAAACTTATGTGGCACTAAGCCGTTGTACATCTCTTGACGGAATAATCTTGAAAAAAAGAATATCAAGAAGCGATATTTTTATAAAACCAGAAATCATCCACTTCAGCCAAAATTTCAACAATCCTCGCCTTATCGAACAATCGATGAAACTGGCACAAGCCGACAGGCTTTATCATACTGCAGCCAAACAATTCGACAAGGATGATTTTGACGGAAGTCTTACGGCTTTGTTCGAGGCTATACATCTCAGATATGATCTTGAAAAACCGGAAGTAAAGCGATTGATCCGAAAAAAATTAAGTATTATCACAGAATTAAAAGAACGTATAAAAACTCTCGAACAACGAGATCATGAACGCCGGGAAACATTAAAAAAGTATGCATACGAATATTATTTACTCGGTAATGAGTGTATTACGAAGGCTCATGACACCAGGGCTGCTCTCGCTAATTTTGACAAGGCATTGGCTCTTGATCCGTTACTGCTCGACGCTTGGGTACGAAAAGGTGTTACCTTAATGGATGCTGATGATTTATCTGGAGCAGCACAATGTCTCAACGAAGCTGTACGGTTAAGTCCGTTATATTTTAAAGCTCTCTATAACAGAGGCAAACTACGATACAAACTTGAAGATTATGAAGGTGCATCAAGCGATTTTCTGAAAGCAGTAAAACTAAAGCCACAAAATGCGACTTTGCACGACCGGCTCGGAGATACATTTTCTAAACTCGGTGAAATAGAAACAGCCGGTCGTTTCTGGAGCATTGCAGAAGAAATAAGAGAAAGAAAACATAACAAATAAATCATTTGGGTATGAATACAAAAGTAAAAAAAGGTTTAAAAATTACCGGGATAGTCATAGGTACAATCTTGGTTATCATGCTCGTTCTCCCTTTTGCTTTTAAAGGCAAGATATTGGAGATAGTGAAAAAAGAGGCAAATAACATGCTGAACGCCAAGCTCGAATTTGCCGATCTGAACCTCAGTTTCTTTTCTCATTTTCCGAAAGCCTCTATCGAGTTGCAACAATTATCTCTTACGGGTATCGGTGATTTCGAGAAAGACACTCTTGTCTCTGCAAAGGAGATAGACATCGCCGTTAATATAATGAGTCTGTTCGGTGATAAAGGAATCGAAATAAACCATATCATTCTGGAAAAACCGCAGGTAAAAGCAGTCAAATTAGCGAATGGAAATGTAAACTGGGACATAATGAAACCAGACACAACAACGACTGTTGCAACAGACACGACTTCGTCCAGCTCATCTTTCGCTCTTAAATTAAAAAAATTCACCATAGAAGACGGACGTATTGCATACATAGATGACGCTTCTAAAATGGAATTCTATACTCAGAAACTGAACTTGAAACTATCGGGAGATATGAGTACCGAATCAACATCGATTGATTGTCACATGACAACCCAAAATATAGATTTTATATCAGGAGCTGTCCCTTATCTCAAAAACGCAGAATTTGAAATGGACATGAAAGTTCTGGCTGATTTGGTAAATAACAAATTCACATTTGATGAAAACAAACTTCGACTTAATGCAATCGAGTTGAATCTCGACGGCTGGATAGCACTTCTCGAAAATGATATGGACATGGATATACGTTTAAATAGTCCAAAAATAGAGTTCAAAGACATTCTTTCTCTCATTCCCGGCATTTATCAAAACAATTTCGAGTCATTAACTGCTAAAGGTGCATTAGACTTTAAAGCTGCAGCCAAAGGCAAAATGACCGGAGACCTATTACCACAATTTTCATTTTTATTAAACGTCAAAGACGGCATGATCAATTATGCCGGTATGCCCAAAGCAATTGACAATATCAACATCTATATTTCTGCAGAAAATCCGGGAGGCAATGCCGACTTAACTACTATCAATATAGATAATCTCAGTTTTAAAATGGCAGAAAACCCGTTCAAGCTGACATTAAACGCATCGACTCCCGTATCTGATCTGAATTTTAAAGCAACAGCAAATGGAACTCTGAATCTGGATATGATTAAAGAGGTATATCCTTTAGGAGACTCGATAAAACTAAGCGGAATACTGACGACCACATTAAGTTTTGCGGGTAAAATGTCGGATATTGAAAAAGAAAAATATCAAAATATACAAGGTGAAGGGAATATTTCTATAAGCAATATGAATTTTACAACTCCTGGAATCCCTGCCATAACATTAAAGAAAGCATCTGCAACGATCAGCCCCAAAGCTATGTCTTTAAATGAAATGGACGTAAATATCGGGAAAAACGATTTACAGGCAAAAGGCTCTTTATCTAACTACCTACCCTATTTTTTGAAAAATGAAACTTTAAAAGGCAACCTTTCTTTAAATTCTTCATATCTGAACTTAAATGATTTTATAAGTGACACTGAAGAGACAAGTACAGAAACCGAAGTAACAACAGACACGACAACCATGAGTGTTATAGAAGTTCCTAAAAATTTGGATTTGTCGCTTAAAGCAAACCTTAAAAAAGTCATTTTCCAAAAAATCGAAATCAATAATATCAACGGAAATCTATCTGTTTCAAATGGGGTCGTTCGAATGAATCCTCTAAATTTTAATGCCTTTGATGGATCTATATCAGCAACCGGATCATATAGTACCGCCGAGAATAAAAACCGGCCTATGGTAAATTTTGGACTGAATATCCAGAAAGCTTCTTTCGAAGAAACGTTCAAACAATTGGATATGATCCAAAAGATCGTCCCAATTTTTGCAAAAACAGGAGGTAACTACTCTGTAAATCTTGATTTAAAGACCCCTTTGGATAACACTATGAGCCCCGAATTAATGTCACTGACGGCTAAAGGGGTTCTACAATCCAATGATATTCATGTACAAAACCTCGAAGTTTTTGACAAGATTGCCACATTATTGAAAAATGATAAACTTAAAAACATCGAAGCTAAAGATATAAAAATACCATTTACAATCGAAAACGGACTATTAAAAACCGATCCTTTTAATATAAAAATGGGTAATATCAGTATGAATCTAAGCGGAACAACCGGTTTAGATCAGAGTATCGACTACACCGCAAAAATCGCACTTCCCGAATCTGCTACTGGCGGATATATCAGTAATGTAACGGCAACTATCGGAGGTACATTTTCAAAGCCCGAGATCAAACTCGACACTAAAGAAATGATCAACAATGCCGTAAAAACAGCCGTAAACAGTCAACTGACTAAACTTACCGGAAAGGATAAAGAAGAACGTATCGCCGCTTTAAGAGAACAAGCCGATGCAGCAGGAAAAAAATTAGTAGAAACTGCAGAGAAAGAAGGGCAAAAACTGATAGACAAAGCTCAAAAGCCTCTCGAAAAGATCGGTGCGAAAACTGCTGCTGCAGCATTGGTAAAAGAGGCACAGAAACAGGCAGATAAGTTAAAAGAAGAGGCCGAAAAGGCCATACAAAAAATAGAGGCTGAGTAAAACTCAGACAGGCTCTTAAATTTCATAGAAATCTTTTCAATACACCCTTCAGACATTTTCTTTATCTGGAGGGTGTATTATTTTCACACAAAACAACAGTTTTCTCAAACGAAAACCTTTTTAAATTATACTACATTATGTTTCAAGTGTTTAATTCTGAGTAAATTCTGTCATTCAGATAGATACAATTTGGCACTTTTTCTGACAAAACAGTCCCAAAAACAAATGGCACACACTTTGCAATTATTTAAGCGAATTTGAGTTACAAACCCGATTCAAAGAAATATAGATGTTTAATTAACGAATAGGAGATTATAACTATGATGCCTGTAAGAAAATCACAAAATTGGCTTCCGGGAATATTTAACGATTTCTTTGGAAACGAATGGATGGAAAAAGCAAATTCAACTTCTCCCGCCATAAATATTATCGAAAGTGAAAAAGATTATAAAGTAGAGATTGCTGCTCCGGGACTGACTAAAGACGATTTTTCGATTAGAATCGATGATGATAATCAGATCTCTGTTTCTATGGAAAAAAAAGAGGAACATAAAGATGAAAATAAAAACGGCCGGTATTTGCGCCGGGAATTTTCTTATACACAATTCCGTCAGAATATGATTCTGCCCGATAACATAGATAAAGATAAAATCGAAGCAAAAGTTGAAAACGGGATATTAACCATAGATATTCCTAAAAAAGAAATTATCCCCGAAAAACCGGCTGTTAGAAACATAGAAGTAAAATAAAACTTCTATATTAATCTTCATATTTATAGTGATCTTTTAAAT
>NZ_CEWDCG010000051.1:0-16113 GCF_982436375.1 Coprobacter sp.
AGAAAAAGGCGAGATTGAGGGCGGATTATCTGACTTTTATACTAAAAAAAAATATTATTTTCAGTATTCGATTGTCAGAAATTTAACTATATTTGTCTCGATAATTTGATGTCTTATATGATGTCGGAAACAGTTTGTTCCTATTTTTTTGCATAATAGGATGTTAAATTAAAAATTAGTGTTACTTTTGTGAATATTAAGAAGAAGTATAACCCAATTAAACAATTAGTTATGAATAAAAAACTCTATTTACCCTTATTATTGGCTGTTTTAGTGGCCTTTGTAGGATGTAAAAAAATGGGTGGATTATCGGCAGATTACTTTACCGTAACTCCCTCTCCACTTGAAGTTGTAGGCGGAAAGGTTGCCGCAACGATTACAGGAAAATTCCCTGAAAAGTATTTCAAAAAGAAAGTTACGGTTACCGTTACTCCTTATTTGGTTTATGAAGGAGGCGAGACTGCAGCTGCTTCATATACTTATCAAGGAGAAAAAGTGAAAGGAAATAATCAGACTATTTCTTATAAATTAGGTGGAAATATCACAATGAAGGCTTCATTTGATTATATTCCTCAAATGAGAAAATCTGATTTATATCTTGCTTTTAAAGTACAAAAAGGTTCTAAATCTTATGATTTGCCTCGTGTAAAAGTTGCAGAAGGAGTGTTGGCTACAGCCGAAATCAGCAATGCAGCTACTGTAAAACCTGCACTTGCAGCAGATAAATTCCAACGTATTATCAACGAAAGCCGTAAAGCAGATATTTTGTTCTTGATTCAACAAGCTAATATCCGTGCAAATCAGTTATCTACTGATCAGATGAAAGAATTCCACAACGAAGTGGCTAATGCTGCCAGCGCTGCAAATAAAGAACTTAAAGGAATCAATATTTCTTCTTATGCATCTCCCGATGGTGGTGTTGAATTGAATACCAAATTGGCTGAAAACCGTGAAAAGAATACGGTGAAATATATGAACGAACAGTTGAAAAAAGGCAATATCGAAACTGATATGACTGCTGAGTTTACAGCTCAAGACTGGGAAGGTTTCAAAGAATTGGTTGAAAAATCGAATATTCAGGACAAAGACCTTATCCTTCGTGTTCTTTCTATGTATTCAGATCCCGAACAACGTGAAAAAGAGATAAAGAATATGTCAAGTACATTCAAAGTATTGGCTGATGAAATTCTTCCTCAATTGCGTTATTCAAGAATCACGGCAAGTATCGATATTATCGGTAAATCAGATGCTGAAATCAGTAAACTCGCTGCTTCTGATCCTAAGTCTTTGACGTTGGATGAATTATTATATGCCGGTACGTTGACCGATTCTAAAGATGACAAAATCGCTATCTATAAAAAAGCTGCAGAAATTTATCCGAACGATTACCGTGCTTATAACAATGTAGGTATGGCTTATTATCAGAAACAAAATGTAGCTGAAGCAGAAAACTGGTTCAAGAAAGCTGCTAAGATCGATCCGAAAGCTCCGGAAGTTCAAATGAACCTAGGTTTGATCAGCTTGGCTAAGAATGATTATAATAAAGCAGCTCAAGAATTCGGTAATGCTGCAGGTATCGATGAATTGAAAGAAGCTACCGGTGTTCTTTATTTGAAGAAAGGTGAATATCAGAAAGCTGTTAAAGCATTCGGCGATACAAAGAGCAACAATGCTGCTATTGCACAGATCTTGACTAAAGATTATAACAAAGCTAAGAATACATTGTCTTCTATCAACAACGGAAAAGACGCTACGACTCTTTATCTGTTGGCTGTTGTAGGTGCTCGTACAAACAACGAAAAGATGGTTAAGGAAAATCTGCAAAAAGCTATCAGTTTGGATAATCAGATGAAGGCTTTTGCTGCTGCAGATATTGAATTTGCAAAATATGATATTTCTTCTTTGACGAAATAAAAAGAGTGTTTTCTTATTAAACAAGAAGAGTACCCGAATTCGGGTACTCTTTTTTATTTGAAGTCGTATTACTTTTTGCTCAAGATGTTAATGGATAAAAGTTATTCAAGAGTTTAAAGATTTCAAACAATTCGGGATTTACTGTAGGCAGATGGCGAATGTTCGGCAGAAAATATGGTATAAAAGGCCTCTTGTTTTTCAGATAAGATTTATGTTATCTTTTTTCTGAAATGATTAACAGACATTTTGTTTATTTTTGTCTATTGAATAATATCTCTTTGTTTACCTTGCATTAAGTATTTATGAAAAATGTAATCAATCAGATAGATCTTTGTATCCTATTTCTGACGATACCATATGTATTTTGAAGAAACATGTGGAATTATGCCGTTTCCCTAAAAGATTTCAGTTGATAAAAGTTGATAGTTTCTGTAAGTTCGCTTATTTTATTGAAGAAGGAGCGACCCGTTCTTTTTGGTTGGTGAACGGGGAAGAGATAACCACGTCTTTTTCTTGCGAAGGAGGTATTGTATTCAGTATGGATGAACTTTATTATAATAGAATGAGTGAAGAGTTTGTGGAGACTCTTGAGAATGTCGTGACCTATAAAATATCATTGGATGATTTGTTGCATCTTTTCCGGACCAATATAGAATTGGCTAATTGGGGTAGGATTATTCATCAAAATGAGTATCGACGTTTACATCGTTCGCACAAAGATCGTCTTACATTGTCTGCAAAAGAGCGGTATGAAGAATTCAAGCGTCAATTTCCTCATATATACCAGCGGGTACAATTGGGGTATGTCGCTTCTTATTTGGGTATAACTCTCCCGACATTGAGTCGACTTAGAGCCCAAAAATAATATTTAAGAAGGCGAATTTGATGTAGGACAATCGAAATACGATATAAATATCGTAATTTTGAACTCCGATTGTCAGAGCCAAAGAGTCTGTCTGAATTTTATTCGGGCCAGGCTTGAGAGTTTCTTTTGAGGATGTTTTTTTGTGTTTACGAGGTTGATAGTGGGCTATCTGACAAGTGAAAACAGGAAAAAAGATTAGAAGAAAACACAAAAATGACCTGACAATATTTTTTGTCGGAAAGCTTATACAGGCTCTAAGTAAAACTTAAATTCTAAATATATATGCAAAAAACATTATCTTCTTCTGCATTTTCAGATTCAAAACCTCATTATGAACTTCTTGATGGATTAAGGGGTGTCGCAGCTCTTTTGGTGATATGGTATCATGTTTTTGAAGCTTTTGCAACAAGTCCCATAGATCAGAAATTTAATCATGGATATTTAGCTGTCGATTTCTTTTTTATTCTGTCGGGGTTCGTTATAGGATATGCTTATGACGATCGTTGGAAGATGACAATGACAGTGAAGGATTTTGTGAAACGCCGGTTGATTCGTCTGCATCCGATGGTTGTTATGGGGGCTATTTTAGGAGCTTGTACATTTTATATACAAGGTAGCGAAAAATGGGATGGCTCGCAAGTCTCTTTATCAGTGTTAATGCTTGCTATGCTACTCAATCTTTTTCTTATCCCAGCAATACCCGGTTCGAAGGTAGAAGTTCGGGGAAATGGAGAGATGTATCCTTTAAATGGTCCGAGCTGGTCTTTGTTTTTTGAGTATATAGGAAATATCCTGTATGCTTTATTTATTCGTCGATTGTCTACCAAGTCACTTGCTTTGCTTGTTTCATTGTCCGGAATCGGATTAGCTGCATTTGCGATCTCCGGCCTTTCGGGTTATGGACATTTAGGGGTAGGTTGGACACTTCTGGATTATAATCTGATCGGAGGTTTTTTACGTTTGATGTTTTCGTTTTCCGCAGGTTTGCTTATGTCTCGAGTCTTCAAACCAGTTAAAATCAGAGGCGCTTTCTGGATTTGTAGTTTGGTGATTGCCGTATTACTCTCTGTCCCGTATGTCGGTAATAAAGAATTTTCGTGGATAAATGGTATTTATGATTCGGTGTGTGCTATTTTGCTTTTTCCGTTATTGGTCTATTGGGGAGCATCTGGTAAAACAACAGATAAATGGACATTAAAAATATGTAAGTTTTTTGGAGATATATCTTACCCTGTGTATATTGTTCATTATCCTTTTATGTACCTTTTTTATGCATGGGTGTGGAATAATGATCTGACATTTGGGCAAGTGTGGGCGGTAGTTTTGTTACTTTTTTTCGGAAATATTTTGCTCGCGTATCTTTGCCTGAAGTTATATGACGAGCCTATAAGAAGATGGTTGAGCAAGAGATTTTTATCTAAAAAATAACGATTGTTTTTTTAGGATAACGACCGGATAAAATCGAGCTGCTCTTTTTGCATTTTTCTCAATGCTACGATGCAAGAAATTTTAAACAGGCATTTGGTTCGCTTTGGCAATATAGTTCTTGATGTTGCTTCTCTAGTTTATCTGTTATTGCTTATTTACGCCCAACCAAGTCCATTTGTGCCAAATAAGTTCTAATGGCCCTTGTTTATGTTTCGACAACCACCATTTGCAGAACTTTACTTGCAGTAGGAATGTAAAAAATCCGATTAATAAACTGACTGTATATCCGCAATATGGTGCGAGGTACAAGCCAAATGGAAAATAAATAATTGCTCCTATTATAGATTGGGCGATGTAATTGGTAAGGCTCATTCTACCATAAAAACATAAATTGTTGACCCTATTATGAAACTTCTTGTTTTGGTAAAGAAGTATGAAAGATGCTACCAAGACCAGAGTAAAGGCTAATTTTTGCCACATGTCAAATGCCGTTCCTGCTGTTTGTCGTATGATTGGAGTATTGTCCATAATAAGATCTTTCAATGTATATAAAGGTGCAAATGCAATAGCGGAGACAATCAGTATCTTTACCCAGAAATGGAGATTTTTTTCGGAAGAAACGAAAAGTTGCTTTTTGCCGATATAGAAACCTAATAGAAATAATCCTGCTGTTTGGAAAAAGCGTCCTGCGTTTATGGCCCATAACAAACTGGCTTTTTGTCCTAATGTGATGTTTCCTAAGATGAAATCCCAAAAATTTCCGCCTTTTATATATTCTGCTACTTCTGCATACATTTCGCCTACTTTGAGGTTAGGCAACCGGTGTGTCGGGTTTATCAGATTGGCGATATAATGATACCATTCGATGGGTTGCAACAGAAAAATGACAGAGGTTATGATAATGGCTTTGTTACTCCAATTTCGTGTAAAAAATAATATCGGTCCTGTCACTACGAATAACAGTAAGACATCTCCTGCCGGGAAAAAGGCTGCATTTAATGTTGCGAAACCGACTAACAATATTAAACGCCAGAGGAAACGATAGCCGAAATCTTTACCCCGTTTTCTTTGATTGTTGGTTTGTATGTAGAATGTAAATCCGAACAAAAGAGCGAAGATGGCATAGGCTTTTCCCGCAAAAAGAGAAAAAATTCCGTTGAATATATACCTTGATCTAAGATATTCAACCAGTTTGGCGAGTCGGTCGGATAAACCGGAAAAATGAAATGTTCCAGATTATGAACCAAGATGATTGCCATTACAGCAAATCCTCGTAGAGCATCTACGACTTCAATACGAGAATTTTTGTTGATGAGCTGTTCCATGTATGATTTGTCGGTAATTTTAATATTATGCGAATTGAAATTTTATTTGTATCATCTTTATTTATTTTTTCGACAAATACAGTCTGTCAGGTGATCGTTGATGAATCCTGTCGCTTGTAGATAAGCGTAGCAAATAGTAGTTCCGAAGAATTTGAATCCCCGTTTTTTCATGTCTTTGCTCATTGCATCGGATTCGGGAGACGACACGGGTATTTCACTTAATGACTTGAATTTGTTAATTATCGGTTTTTTATCAGGGAAGAATGATAATATATAATTATAAAAGCTCCCGAACTCTTTCTGTATGGTGAGAAAAAGTTTTGCATTTGTAATTGTAGATTTGATTTTTAGACGGTTTCGTATAATGCCGTCAAATTGCATTAGTTGTTCTATGTCTTCTGAAGTCATGCGTGCAACTTGTTCTACGTCAAAGTGATGAAAAGCTTTTTTGTATCCTTCTCGTTTTCTGAGAATGGTAATCCATGCCAATCCGGCTTGGGCACTTTCAAGAACCAGAAATTCAAATAATGTTTTATCATCGGTAACAAGCCTGCCCCATTCTTCGTCATGATATTTTATATATAGCTCATCTGTTCCTGCCCAGTCACAGCGTGTATTTATTATGTCTTTCATTATCTTGATGTATAAAATTCTATTATTGTTAGTCTGATGTTATTAATATATGACCTTTGAGAGTGACGATGTGAATTTATAAAAAAATTGTGGGTTTTGCTATATTGGAAAGTAAAAAAGCCGGTTTGTTATGAGATGAAACCGGCTTTTTCAATTGGGTTAGCTTCTTGTATATATTGGTAATGCTTTTTTGAATGATTGCGTGATTCGAATGCAAATTTCCGTTTAAACGGACTATTTTATTTTTGAAGCGATAGAAGCTGCTATTTTTTCCATTTTTTCAGAAGACACTTTTAACTTCTCCTTTGAGAAGTACATGTCTGTTTCCTTGTTAATAGGGATTAGATGAATGTGGGTATGCGGGACTTCCAATCCCATAACGGCTACTCCTACACGTTTACAGGGAATCGCTTTTTCGATAGCCTTGGCAACTTTCTTTGCAAATAAGGTCAGTCCTGAATAATCTTCGTCTGACATGTCGAATATGTAATCTCCTTCTGCCTTGGGAATGACTAATGTATGACCTTCTGCTAAAGGATTGATATCGAGAAATGCAAAATATTTCTCGTCTTCGGCAATTTTGTAGCATGGAATCTCACCTGCTACGATACGACTGAAAATAGTTGGCATAGTTATATTTATTTGAATTAAGTATTTTTTGAAAAACTGCCCGCAACGTACGGTAAACTATAGGATATGTACGCAGGGGCAGTCTGTATAGCAAGAACGACACCGTCCGGGCATCAAACCCGAGGTGTCGTTCCATTTTAAATCGATATATCGATAATTTCGAATGTCATAATTCCTGACGGAACTTGTATTTCTGCAATATCTCCTACTTTTTTCCCAAGTAATCCTTTCCCTATCGGTGTGCTTACGGCAATCTTTCCTTCTTTCAAATTTGCTTCGCTTTCCGATACGAGCATATATTGCATAACCGCGTTATTTTTTGTGTTCTTTATTTTTACCTTATTCAGTATCTGTACGGTATGAGTGTTCAGTTTTGTGTCATCGATCATGCGTGCATTTGCGACTTTATCTTTTAATTGGGCGATTTTCATTTCCAATAGACCTTGCGCCTCTTTTGCCGCATCATATTCCGCATTTTCCGAGAGGTCGCCTTTATCACGAGCTTCCGCGATTTGCCTTGATATTTCAGGCCTTTTTACAGTTTCGAGAAAAGTAATCTCTTCAAGCATTTTTTTATAACCTTCTTCGGTCATATAAACAATAGCCATAATTTTGATCTCCTATAGTTTAATTTTTAATTGTTTTGTCTTCTGTGTTATAAAACAAAAAAGAATTCCCGCTGTTAAGCCGGAACTCCTTTTTGTGTGTTCTCTATTGCAAAGATAAGTTCTTTTTTTTACTTTCCAAATAAAAACGACAATCTTTCTAACTTTCTCTGAATAAAACTTTTATTTTAGAACTATTCTTTATAGGAGTTTTTGAATCTCTCCTGAAATTGATTCTATTGAAGCTATCCGTTTTTGTATTGCACCTGTCCTGTCGATAAGAAATGCGCTCGGAAGATTTTTTACATTGTATAAATTCGCTACGGTAGAGTAGATGCTGGCCTCATCCCGTACGCATATCCATGGAAGATTTGATGCCGATACTTTCCAGAAATTTTCATTATTGTCTAAAGATACTTGATAAATTTCAAATCCTTTGTCTCTGAATTGTTTATATATTTTGGCAAGTAAGATATTATATTCCGGTGAATAATCGGTTTGATAAGCTGTAAAATCGAGTAAAACAACTTTTCCTTTCAGATCTGATAACTTCTGTTGTTTCCCTTTGATGTCAGGCAACGATATATCTATCAGAGATGCCTCTTTTGCTTGTTCTAACAAAGTCGGCTGTTTTAGTTGTCGTTCGGCTTGAAGAGAAGCTATGGCCATATTGTAAAGTTGCTTGGCTCGATGTGAGCCTTTATAATATACATCGTACGCATTTGCTACGGCACGGATGGCTTTACTGTCTTCTTTGTCGAACGGATCGAAAATTATGTTTCCGTTAACTTGCTGGAAAATGGCAAAATAAGCGGCTTTTGATTTGGGGTTTCCGTATATAATAGGTAAGGTCGTTTTTTTGTATTGATCGAGAGCGTTTAATAACCTTTTGGCGTTTGCTATTCGGATGCTGTCCGAAGTTCCGGTATTACTTAAAATTTTATCAACTTCATTTTTTAATAGACTTCCTGCTTTAGAAACTTCTTGTATTTGTTTATTTTCTTCCGACCCTTCTACAGAGTAATCCGTAAAAGATTTGCCGGATGTCTGAAAAGTGACGGTTTCTGTAGAATCTATGGCAAAGTGGATATATGAACTGTCGAGGCGTAACCTGTAAAATTCGGGGAATTCGGTTTTCGGAGCGTAGAATGTGAACTTTCCGTCCGACTTCAATTTTATAGAATCCAAAGTGACGATTTTGTCGATTTGCGTAGCTTCGAAATAGAGCGTTTTTCCTTCTGCGTCCGAAACATTTCCCGTTACGGTAAAATCATTGCGGTGGCAAGCCGAAAAGGTCACGATAACAGTTAATAGATAAAGGTACTTTTTCATAAGATATTTTTATGCTTTTCTCTTTGCAAAGATATATTTTTTCATAGAACAAACCGCATTTTATAAATTTAAAGACCCAAAATAGAGATTTTACTGTAATAAAAGGTGAAAATAGAGTGTTCGATAAGATTTTTCTTTCATTTTCACCTTGTTGCACTTAAACTTTAATTATCTTTGCATGAATTTGGAAAGAAAGTGAACAAGAAAAAATTTTATGATTAATCCTATTAAGAAAACGATCGATTTAGGAGATGGAAGAACCATCACGATCGAAACTGGAAAATTGGCTAAACAAGCTGACGGGGCAGTAGAAGTCCGAATGGGTAATACCATGCTTTTGGCTACCGTAGTGTCGGCACAGGAAGCCGGCGAAGGGGTGGATTTTATGCCCTTACAAGTAGAGTATAAAGAGAAATATTCAGCTTACGGGCGTTTCCCGGGAGGTTTTACAAAGAGAGAAGGCCGTGCTTCGGATTATGAAATCTTGACGGCACGTTTGGTTGACCGTGTATTACGTCCTTTGTTCCCTGATAATTATCATGCAGATACGTTCGTAAATATAATAATGTTTTCTTCCGACGGTCACGATATGCCCGATGCATTAGCCGGATTGGCAGCATCAGCAGCCCTTGCCGTTTCTGATATCCCGTTTAACGGTCCTATCTCTGAAGTTCGTGTTGCTCGTATCGACGGACAATTTAAAATTAATCCTACATTCGAAGAGTTGGAAAAAGCCGATATCGATATTATGGTAGGAGCGACTATGGAAAATATCATGATGGTAGAGGGAGAAATGGATGAAGTTTCGGAAGCAGAATTGCTCGAAGCGATGAAAGTCGCTCATGAAGCTATCAAGAAACAGTGTCAGGTGCAAATCGAATTGGCGGAAGCTGTCGGTTCTACTGTAAAACGTACCTATTGCCATGAAGTGAATGACGAAGAACTTCGTAAGGATGTTTGGGAAAAATGTTATGACAAGGCTTATGCTATAGCACAGTCTGGTAATGCGAATAAACATGCTCGTTCTGAAGCTTTTGAAGCTATCGTAACCGAGTATCTTGCCGGGATGGATGCTGAGGCTGCCGCAGAAAAGGAAGCTTTGGTAAAACGCTATTATCATGATGTCGAGAAAGAAGCTGTTCGTCGGTGTATTTTGGATGAAGGGAAACGCTTGGACGGTCGTACTACGACTCAAATCCGTCCTATCTGGTGTGAGGTGGACTATCTTCCAGGACCTCACGGATCGGCAGTATTTACACGTGGAGAAACTCAATCTTTGTCAACAGTAACATTGGGTACTAAATTGGATGAGAAAATTGTTGACGATGTGCTGGATCAAACTCGTGAGCGTTTCTTACTTCATTATAATTTCCCTCCGTTCTCTACCGGTGAGGCTAAAGCGCAAAGAGGAGTCGGCCGTCGGGAAATCGGTCATGGTAATTTGGCAAATCGTGCATTGAAACGGATGATCCCTAAAGACTATCCTTATGTGATTCGTATCGTGTCGGATATTCTTGAATCAAACGGTTCCTCTTCTATGGCAACGGTTTGTGCCGGAACTTTGGCATTGATGGATGCCGGAGTTAAAATCAAGAAGCCTGTATCCGGTATCGCTATGGGATTGATTACGGATAAAGATAATGTGAAATTTGCTGTATTGTCCGATATACTTGGAGATGAAGACCATCTTGGAGACATGGACTTTAAGGTAACAGGTACAAAAGACGGTATTACGGCAACTCAAATGGATATAAAAGTTGACGGACTTTCTTATGAAGTACTTGAAAAGGCTTTAGCACAAGCTCGTGAAGGTCGTATGCATATACTTGGTAAAATTCTTGAAACGATACCAGAACCGCGTCCTGACATGAAACCTCATGCTCCGCGTATCGAAACTTTGACTATTCCGAAAGATATGATCGGTGCGGTAATAGGTCCGGGCGGGAAAATTATTCAAGGAATTCAAGAAGCAACAGGAGCTGTTGTTACGATTGAAGAAGTGGATAATATCGGACGTATCGAGATTGCTGCACCTTGCCGGGAGTCTATTGATGCGGCTCTGTCCAGAATCAAAGGTATAGTGGCTGTTCCCGAAGAAGGAGAAGTTTATACCGGAAAAGTAAAATCGATTCTTGCTTTTGGTGCATTTATTGAGTTTATGCCGGGAAAAGACGGTTTGTTGCATATTTCGGAGATAAGCTGGGATCGCATTGAATCGATGGAACAGTCTGGAATTAAAGAAGGAGATGAGGTTACGGTTAAGTTGATCGAAATCGATAAAAAGACCGGAAAGTTCCGCCTTTCTATGAAAGCATTACAACCTCGTCCCGAACGTCAAGACAAACGTGACCGTTCGAAAAAGGAAAACAAAGATTAATTATTTGTAGAAAG
Source organism: Coprobacter sp. (assembly GCF_982436375.1). Lineage (NCBI taxonomy): Bacteria > Pseudomonadati > Bacteroidota > Bacteroidia > Bacteroidales > Barnesiellaceae > Coprobacter > Coprobacter sp. The sequence goes on from NZ_CEWDCG010000051.1 coordinate 11,124, forward strand.
ATTCTTGTAAAATAAGAATAGGGGTGTTGACACTTTGATGTGTCCCCAAGTTATGGTTAAACATTGTTGAAATACACTCTTAGATCGGAATAAAGCTCGGTATTGTACCGAGCTTTTTCCATTTACTGAATATCCCAATTTAAATCTGAAATAAAAAACAGAGGCCATCTCAAATTCAGCCTGAATTTTTGGACAGCCTCTTCTTTGTAGTGCGTACGAAACGTTATTTTACCAACATCTTGCGTCCGTTTACAATGTATATGCCTTTAGGAAGGTTTTCCAAAGCTCTGTCATTGCTTACTTTGTGACGAATCAAAACACCGTCAATCGTGAAAACGTCTACTATGGTATTGTCGGTCGTTACGTTCTCGATACCGAGTTCTTCTTCTTTTTCTGCGCTTACAATCATAGCGTTGTTAATCTTGGTATTGCTCGAAATCGGAATTTTGACATTCTGTTCGTTTTCGTACAAGTATAGTTCGAGCGAGTAAGGTATCTCTTGTCGCAGATTGGCCGTAGAGCCGAGCGGTGTGAGGACAAGGGTGGTTATGTCTCCGTTTTCCAGTGAAGCAACAGTACCGGTCAATGTAGCTCCGGTCTGGCCGTCCCAAGGTTGCTTGAAATATGCGCGGAATTCTATGTTACTTACGTTTTCGAGAGCTTGCAGTTTTACATAAAGTTTGAGATTTTCTATAGATGTGAAATTCTCGTGTTCGAAACTGATAGGTGCGGTTACGTATATTGTCGGTGTTTTGTCCGAAATGGTAAGTTGCGGTGCTTTGCTTTGGCCCGTAGCCGCTTCTATGCGTATCCATTCTGTGGTGCCGCTTATTTGGTAAACTGGCCATACTTCGAATGTGCCGTTCTTTACAATATCGCTCGTGTTCAGTAGCAATGCGCTGAAACGGTTACCCGGAGCAAAGGTGTAGTCGGTTATACCCACTATAATTTTCTCACCTGTTGCCACATCGGTCAATTCTAATCCCATGTAAACTTCCTCGGTGTTGGAGATATTTATCATGTTTCCCGAAACGAATAGTTCATCACCGCGAGTTGCTGAGTTTTGTGAAATGGTAATGGCGTCTTGTGCAACAACACCACTGCTGGCTTTAGCCGGCTTTAGTCCTGTTATAATACGCTGGTCGTTGCGGTAACCTTGACCGTGAAGTCCTGCTCCGGTATAAGGATTGAGGGCATCAGTACCCGATAGGGCAAAGTGCCCGTTAAAAGTACCTTCCCATCCCCAATTAATATGGGAAAGGCCATCTTTGTAACCATCGCAAACGAACGTGTGTCCGCTGCCGCTATCGTCATTACCGGAGTAGAAAGCCGGAAGTCCTGCTTGTAAGTCGTTGTATACAAGCGTTTCCCATTCATCATCGTTAGTAATGTTGCTGCGGCTTATTTCTGCTGCAGTTTTTGCATATCCAAAGTAATCTTGAAATGAATAAACGGCCCAGTTCAATGCGCCGGCTGTGCCTATGTTTGTGTCATTGAAAAGCGAATTTACGCTAATTGCACAGTCGAACATCAAAAGAGCCACTGCATCGGCTTGCTGTTGTGTGTAGCCGGAACGGTATGAGGGCAACATGGCCGCATAATCGTATGTGTGCTCAGCAAAGTTGCTTTCCTTGTGTTGCTGTACTTCTTTGCCGTTTACGTCTATCGAGTAGTCGTAGCTGTACGATCCCGTGCTCTTTTCGGGCCATTTGTGGAAATACATGATTTGCGACATTGCAGTGGCTACACATCCGGTTACAGCGGGTGAGATACTTGTACCATTACTGTAACTGCAAAGTTGATTGAACGGGGCTTCTTGTGACCATTCGGTTTCGAGCAAGGGCTTTATTCCTGTTTTTACGGCTTTAGCGGCGTGTGTTTGCTCTGTAACTTCTGGCATGGAGCATACTGCCTTTATTTGTCGTGCGTATTCGCCAAGTCACCAGCGCATGTTTGCGGGCAGTGTTGAGGGATTGTATGAACCCTTGTCTACGTATGCAAGTATCTCTGTTACGCGATCGTCGGCAGCGGTAATGATAAAACCGCCTCTAGTTATGTTGAACACGTAGTAGAGAGGAGTATTGGCAGCGCTCTCGGTGTATACGAGTTCCAAGTTTGTGGCAATAGCCTTTTTGTCGTATTCAGTGTTGGCAATAAAATTTTTAGCCGTCGATAGAGCGTCGGTAACTTCAATTTTATGGGCATCTAACTGCTGTGTAATTGCAAGTAAAAAAGTTACAACCAGTAGTTTTTGTAAAATTTGTTTCATTCTGTTGTGGTATTAGTGGTTAAATATGATGCGTATGCAGTTGTGTACAAATCTGATTTTTGTAATGTTAATCATGTTTGGTAAATATAAGAATTGAATTTGAGATTAACAAAGTAGTTTGAAATATTGATTTCTATATTATTATGGTTTTCGATATTGGCTAATTTTGGATCAAAATTAAGGTCGTGATAAAAGTTTTGTCGGGAGAAAACGTGGAAATGACTTGATAATGTTCGCTTATTAGAAAAATCAGACAGTTTCTATGAGCCTATAATACCAGTTTTGAGTAAATGTTTTTTACTTTATTGATTAAATAAAGTTATTTAAGATTCGTGAGGTTTATCTGGAGAATCGTGGTTTGTAAAAGATAAGGAGAATTGCTCTCTAAAATTTTCGTTATTTTCTTTTTCTGAAAGATTTAATTCCTGTTTTTTTTGTGCACTAAGTATTGATTGGGCGAATGTTTGGTCGTTTTTTACACGAGTCAAGGCTATTTGTGCTGCATTTTGTTGAGCTTCTTTTTTAGAATAGCCGATCCCTATTCCACATGGATTTCCGGCGAGAATTGCTTGAAACTGAAATATGGGATTATTTTCTTTGTCAGTAAAGGCTTCGATGAGAGAGAACGATACATCGATACGGTTTTTTTGTCCCCATTCTATCAATTTTGATTTGAAATTGACTTCTTTCCGTGCAATTACCGATAAATCTATATAAGGTGCGATTATGCGGTCTTGGATAAATGTTTTGCATGTTTCATACCCTTGATCAAGATATATAGCTCCGATGAAGGCTTCGAAAGCATTGCCGTAAATATAATTGTTATGAGTATTTGTCCGGATAGAAGTCTGTACGAGTTTATCCAATCCCATTTTTATGGCAATGTCGTTCAGTGTATCTCTTTTTACGATTTTTGATCGTGTATTGGATAAAAAGCCTTCTTTTTTATTCGGAAATTTATTGAACAGGATATCTGAGACAACTGCGTCGAGAATTGCATCCCCTAAAAATTCTAATCGTTCGTTGTTGATTCGTTGCCCTTCTTGGGTACGGATATCCGATGAACGGTGGACAAATGCCTGTTCGTATAAATTTATGTTATTGGGGTAGAATCCGAGTATTTGATAAAACAAAGAATACGGCCCTTTGTGCTTTTGCACAAAAAGCCGTATTCTTTTATAAAAGTTCAGAAACACGTTATCCTTTGAATTTCTTTACGATGATGCTTGCATTATGACCGCCGAATCCGAAAGTATTGGACAGAGCTACATTAACAGTCCTCTTTTGAGGTTTGTTGAATGTAAAATTCAATTTGTAATCAATTTCCGGATCTTCGTCTCCTTCGGTAAAGTTTATTGTCGGAGGAACGATGTCATTTTCAACGGTTTTTACACAAATCATAGCTTCAATAGCTCCGGCTGCACCTAATAAGTGTCCGGTCATCGATTTGGTTGAACTTATATTCAGCTCATAAGCATGATCTCCGAATACAGATTTGATCGCCTTAACTTCCGATATATCGCCTACCGGTGTCGATGTACCGTGTACATTAATATAATCTACTTCTTCAGGCTTCATCTCTGCATCACTCAGGGCATTTTGCATAACTAATTTTGCTCCGAGACCTTCAGGGTGAGTTGCTGTCAAGTGATAGGCGTCTGCAGACATACCGCCACCGACAACTTCTGCATATATTTTTGCTCCACGAGCTAAAGCGTGATTCAATTCTTCGAGTATAAGGCAAACACCGCCTTCTCCCATAACGAAACCGTCACGGCTAGCACTGAATGGGCGAGATGCCGTTTGGGGATCTTCATTGCGGGTCGAAATGGCGTGCATTGCGTTAAATCCACCGATTCCTGCTACGGATATTGCTGCTTCAGCTCCACCAGTTACGATAACATCGGCTTTTCCTAAACGAATATTATTGAATGCATCGATCAGGGAATGAGTAGATGATGCACAAGCCGAAACCGTTGCATAGTTAGGACCATGAAATCCGTAAATCATAGAGATATGACCGGCAGCGATGTCGGCAATCATTTTAGGGATGAAAAACGGATTGAATTTAGGGCCGCGTTCTATATTGGTAAAGTATCCGCCAACTTCTTCTTCAAAAGTCCGTATACCACCGATACCGGCAGCAAATATAACTCCCACCCTGTTTTTATCTACTTTTTCAAGGTCTAAAGCCGAATCTCCGACAGCTTCTTTTGCTGCAGCAACAGCAAATTGCGCATATCGGTCGAATTTGCGCACCTCTTTTTTATCGAGATAAAGTGTAGGGTCGAAATTTTTTACTTCACAAGCAAACTGTGTCTTGAATTGTGAAGCATCAAAATGAGTAATAGGTCCGGCACCACTTACTCCATTCAACAGGGCTTCCCAAGTTTCATCAACGTTGAGTCCCAATGGCGTAACTGCCCCCAGACCTGTTACAACAACTCTTTTTAATTCCATAAAAGTAGAGTATTCAGTTACTTCGCGTTAGCTTCGATGTATGATACAGCATCGCCAACAGTTCCGATTTTTTCTGCTTGATCATCAGGAATCGTGATACCGAATTCTTTTTCGAATTCCATGATCAATTCTACAGTGTCAAGAGAATCTGCTCCAAGATCGTTTGTGAAGCTTGCTTCTGGTGTAACTTCAGATTCTTCTACTCCTAATTTGTCAACGATGATTGCTTTTACTCTTGATGCAATTTCAGACATAACTTCC
>NZ_CEWDCG010000052.1:0-16083 GCF_982436375.1 Coprobacter sp.
GCGACCACACGCCCCCCAGACGTGTACTCTAACCGGACTGAGCTACGCCCCGATTAATTGTGAGGCAAAAGTAGTATATTTATTTTTACCAACAAAATTTTTCTATAAAATTTAGGGAAATACGGCTTATTCTGTGCGGAAAGCTATTTCTTTATAGATGAAAAAGATCTCGGTACAGATCAAAAGCGGTACATATTTCCTCTTTTGTTGCTGTTTGGTTAATTTCCACTATGCCGACATCTTTCAGCAATGTGAAATTGACACTATCCGATTCGTTTTTTTTGTCGTGGGTCATCTTTTCATATAAAGAGTCGTAATCTTCACATGTAATTGGAAATGCACCGTAATTATCAGCAATGAAAGTCGATAATTGACGAATACGCTCTACCGGAAATCCTAAATGCATGTGTGATAATAGCAGTTCGCAAATCAGTCCCCAAGCTACGGCATATCCGTGTTGTATCGGAGATTTGCGTTCGTGCGATAAACTTTCGAATGCATGCCCTATCGTATGACCGAGATTTAAAGATTTTCGGATATTCTTTTCAAAAGGATCAGCTTCCACTATGTGTTCTTTTACTTTTACCGATTCTTCCAGTAGTCTCAGCAATTTGTCTAAATCGAGATCGGAAAAATCTAATGTCAATAATTTGTTATATGTGTCGGGAGTGCTAATCAGTCCGTGTTTAAGCATTTCTGCATAGCCCGAAAGGAGATGTTCTCGGGATAATGTTTTAAAAAAAACAGTAGAAATCAATACCGATTCGGCCGGATTAAATACTCCGATTTCATTTTTTAGTCCGTTGAAGTTGATTCCGGTTTTCCCGCCTACAGCAGCATCTACCGCACCTAATAATGTTGTGGGAATATTGATATAACGAATACCTCGTTTGAATGTGGATGCTGCAAATCCTCCCAGATCAGTTACCATACCACCTCCCAGATTGATCATAAAAGAACGGCGGGTAGCATGTTTATCGCTTAAAATTTTCCATACGGAGGCTAAAGCCTCCAAGTTTTTATGCGTGTCGTCCGCTTCGATGATGATCTGTTCGGCGTTACTGCATAATTTACTGTTTTCAAGTAAAGGGGATGCAAATTTGAAAGTGTTCCGGTCTGTTAATACGAACAACTTATCATAGGAATAACGAGATAACATCTCATCGATACTTTCAGATATATTTTGCGTGAAAATAACGGGTTGTTTCGACATAGGTTTATTTTTTTAATGCAGTATATATTTCTTCGAACCGATCAGCTAAGGTCTGCATATCCGGAACAAGCATGTTTGCTCCGGCAGATAGAAGAACTTCGTCATCTAATGGACCGGTATTTACTCCGATCGTAAAGATTCCGGCGGCAACTCCGGCTTCTACACCTAATGGGGCGTTTTCGATGACGATTGCCTGATTGGGCTTTGCTTTGGCTTTTTGCAATCCTATTAAATATGGTTCGGGATGAGGTTTTCCATATTTGACGTCAAAAGCGGTTACCATTGTTTCCGGGGTAAAGATTCCGGGGTATTCGTGGTCTAATTTATCAAGAAGTGATGTTTGTCCTGATCCGGTTACCAAAACCGGAGTTAATCCGGCTGCTTTTATCTTTTTTAGAAATTCGGCCGCTCCCGGCATGGCTTCGGCTTTTGGTTGGCGGTTAAAACTTTCGGTTTTCTTTGCATAGATTTCGTGGATCTCTTTTTCGGTAGCCGGCCGGTTGAATGCTCGTTGGAATAGTAGGTTGATTGTCGAAGCACCGGTTCTACCTTCATATAAATAAAATTCACGGGGTGTAGAATCTATGCCTAAAGCCGAAATCGTTTCATACCACGCATTCGCGTGATTTTTCATCGAATCATACAAAACACCGTCCATATCGATAAGTACGGCTTTCAGATCGATTTTGTCATATCCATGCTTATCTAAAAAAGTCTGTATTTCCGGATTCGTCATCTTGTCTTTTTTTTAGTTTTGCAAAAATACAAAGTATTTGTTACTTATAGTTGCAAAATTTACTTTTGAATGAAAAACTTTATTTGAGTAGGGAAAATTTGAAGACATGAGTTACCGTAACTTGGAATATAGATTTTTAATGGCATAACTTCTTGAAGATATCGGTCGAATTGGTGTGATATTTTTAGGCATTAATAAGACTTGTTATGAATGTGTATGTAAAGTAAAGGCATACGATAAATTTTAATGCAGTCCCCAGTAAGAATCCGACTAAAGACCCCAACCCTGATTTTATAGCATGAGAAAGTTCTTTTTGCCCTAATAATTCGCCGATAACAGCCCCAAAGAAAGGACCGGCTATTATTCCCCAAGGTAAAAAGAAGAGCCCGACGATCGTTCCGATTAAGCAACCTCGGTTTCCCCATTTACTTCCACCGCTATATTTGCTGCCCAGCATCGGGATGAAATAATCTAAGATCAATGTGATGATGACGATAAGCAACCAAATCAGCAATTGTGTGCCGGAATATTGTACTTTGTCGGTGAAGTGTAAGAAAAGAATGCCTAAATAGGCAACCGGCGGTCCCGGGAGAACCGGAAGAAAACATCCGGCTATTCCTGTAATGAGGCAAATTATTCCTAAAATAATCAATACGATATCCATATTTTGTTTTTGATTTATAAGGTTGTAAATATATTCTTTTTTGTACAAAATAAGGGTGTTTTCGGTAAATAAAATTGAATATAAATAATAGGTGAAAGGTGTAAATATCGGTGTGTTTTTTATAGAGTATTGTAAAAAAAAACGAAAAGGCGACAAACTTTGATTTGTCGCCTTTCGTACCCGGAGCGGGACTTGAACCCGCACAGCTGCAATAGCCAAAGGATTTTAAGTCCTTCGTGTCTACCATTCCACCATCCGGGCGGCCTGGAGCGAAAAACGGGACTCGAACCCGCGACCCTAACCTTGGCAAGGTTATGCTCTACCAACTGAGCTATTTTCGCATTTGCGACTGCAAATATAGAATTGTTTTTTGTTTTTACAAAAGATTTATAGTCGAAAAGCAGGATAAACTTAAAAAAATATGATTTTATAAGTTTATAGAGATGTGATTTTATATTAATATTTAGCCTGTTAATGTTTGATTTTTAGTTTGTTATATAGTATAACCCGTTTGCTATGCCGACTTGATAACTTCGTAACATATATTTATGTTCTCGAGCTGTTCCGCTTAAAGGCGAACCTGTCCCTTCAAAAACATCGAATGTCGATTTGCATTGTGGGCAATAAGCGTGATATGTCTCTTCATCTATATCGATTCTGACAGAGGGGTCTCGTTCTACTGGACATGTCAGGTCGTATGCATATAATTGATTAGAATACCCGCAAACCAGTAATACTCCTCCATAGCCTGTTGCAGAAGATACATTATAAAACTCTTTGTTGGGAATTTTGTTAAGAATGAATTTCTGATAGTCGGGAAACGCATGTACACCGTATTGACTCCATAAAGCAGAGCTCCTGAACTCGATTCTTACAGTCGTTACCGGAATACGGTATTCATCATTTTTATCGCATCCGGAGAAAAGAATAATTAGAAATAGATATAATATGAATGGATATTTGAACATTGCAGGCATTTAATATATAAAACGCAGAGATATTCTTTTTTGGTATATCTCTGCGTGTGAAGAATTTATTTTTTTCTTTAAAAATCTTTGATCTTTTGTCAAGATTTCCCTAAAAGAGCAGCTTCAGCCGTTTCGATTTTATTAAAATCAAATCCGTCTATAACTTGCTGTTTTAGTAAGGATATGCGGTCGTTGCAGAGATTACCGATACTGCCTTCATGTGTATGTTGCACATGTTTGTCGGGTTCAAATGTTCCGGCTTCGATGCTCAATCCGACCTGTTTGTAAGCATCCCGGAACGGAACTCCTGAAAGGGTCAGACGATTGACTTCTTCGACACTGAATATCAATTTGTATTTATCATCGTCCAGAATATGGGTGTTTACGGTCATATGGCTCATCATTTCCGTTACCATGCGCAGGCACTCCTTTAATTCATCAAAGGCCGGTAAAAATACTTCTTTAATGATTTGCAGGTCTCTGAAATATCCTGATGGAAGATTGTTGGAGATTAATGTAATTTGATACGGCAGAGCTTGTATTTTATTACATTTGGCACGAGTCAATTCAAATACGTCCGGATTTTTCTTGTGTGGCATGATGCTTGATCCTGTAGTATATTCATCCGGAAGTTTGATGAATCCGAAATTTTGGGAGTTAAATAAACAGGCATCAAAGGCCAATTTAGATAATGTTGCAGCGATTGATCCCATTGCCGATGCAACGATCCGTTCGGTTTTTCCTCGTCCCATTTGAGCATATACAACGTTATAATCCATAGAATCAAACCCTAAAAGTCGGGTAGTCATTGTTCTATTCAAAGGGAATGATGAACCGTATCCGGCAGCAGATCCTAACGGGTTTCTGTTGCAGATGCGATAAGCCGCCTGCATAACAGTCAGGTCATCGACGAGACTTTCTGCATAGGCTCCGAACCAAAGTCCGAAAGAAGAAGGCATGGCGACTTGTAAATGCGTATATCCGGGCATTAGGATATTTTTATATGTATCGCTTTGTCGGATTAGTGCATTTATTAAGTTGTCGGAAAGCTCGACAAGAGTTTTTATCTCACTCCGAATAAATAGTTTTAGATCTACCAGCACTTGATCATTTCGAGAGCGCCCGCTGTGTATCTTCTTCCCTATGTCCCCTAATTTGCGGGTGAGCATCAGTTCTACTTGCGAATGAACATCTTCAATACCGTCTTCGATAATAAACTCGCCCTTTTCAGCTATGGTGTAGATGTTCCGAAGTTCTCCGGTCAGAATATCCAGCTCGTTTTTTGTCAATAATCCGATACTTTTGAGCATAGTAATGTGGGCAATAGAGCCCAATATGTCGTACGGGGCCAGATAGAGATCCATTTCTCTGTCTTTCCCTACTGTAAATCGGTCTATATCCGCATTTACCTGAACATTCTTTTCCCAGAGTTTCTGTGCCATGAAAAATTTTTTTATTCGTAAGTAATTGTCGTTAACATATCCGCCAGTTTTTCGATACCGTCTTGTAGCGGTTTCGAAACCATTCCTTTGATAAGCATATTCAGTTCAGCCCGGCATGTGATTTTGATTTTTGTCTCTTGATCGGTTACGGGTAATAATTGTATCCATAAAAAGAGTGGCACCGGAGATTTTTCCGTTTCAAACTTGATCGTTTTGTAAGGTTCTCGTTCGATAATTCTTAATCCGAGAGAGCCGACCGGATTTACCGAGAATGAACAACTGTCCGTGTCACAAGAGAAGTCCTGTATTTTATCAACAGGCAGGCGGTCTTTAATTTTCTCCAGATTTTTTAGATCGGATATCGTGTTAAAGATGATCTCTATATTTGCAGGAATAATTTTTATACTACTTTCGAATTGTGTCATTTGCCGTTTATTTATCTTGATTCCATTTAGCTGGGTCACGTCTCCATTCTTGTAAAGTAGCAAGATCTTCTTCTTCGATATATTTGGTTTCCAAAGCTACTTCCAATACTGCATCGTAATTGCTGAGAGTGGTCAGTTTTACATTTGCCGCTTTAAATCGTTCTTCTGCAATCGGGAAACGATAAGTGAAAATTGCAGCCATACCTATAACCTCGCAACCTGCATTACGTATGGCTTCTACAGCTTTGAGGCTGCTTCCTCCGGTAGAGATCAAATCTTCGATGACAACGACCCGTTGTCCCGGAATCAAATTTCCTTCGATCAGATTTTCAAGTCCGTGATCCTTGGGTGTAGAACGCACATATACATAGGGTAGTCCTAATTCGTCAGCAACCAAAGCTCCTTGAGCGATTGCCCCTGTCGCTACACCAGCAATTGCATCGACATTATCATATTTTTCCATGATCAGGCGGCATAATTCAAGTTTGATAAAAGACCGGAGTGCCGGATAAGATAAGGTTTTGCGATTATCCGTATAAATCGGTGATTTCCATCCGGAGGCCCATGTGAAAGAGTTGGATGGCTGGAGTTTTACTGCGCTGATTTTTAGTAATTTCTCAGCGACTAATCTCTCTAAACTTTTCATATTGGTTATTAGTTCTATGTTGTAACTCTTTTATTGTAAATGCAAAGGTACAAAAAACAGAACGAAAGAAAATTTTCTGCAATGATTTTTTCAGGGTCTTATTTGTTGTTTTGTTGAGTGATGGCTAAGGTTAAAAGAGAAATTTTACAATTTCCGGATTTCAATAATGCTTCAGCGCATGCCAATAGTGTAGCTCCGGTAGTTACGACATCGTCAACCAGTAGAATATGCTTGTCTTTTATTTCTGCCGTTTCTTGGATATAGAATGCCGAATGAGTGTTTAGCCAACGTTCATAGAGCGATTTATGGGTTTGGCTTTCGTTTTTTTTTCTTCGACATAATAAATGAGGGTATACCTCTTTCCCTGTAACATCGGCAATGCCTTTAGCGACCCATTCGCTTTGATTATATCCTCTGGCACGTTCTCTGCTGCGGTGTAACGGAACGGGAGCGATAATGTCTATATCTTGAAGCTTCCCTTCTTTAAGCAGTTCCGAGGCGAAAAGTCTCCCCAGATATTTCCCGCAACGTTTTTCTCCTTTATATTTTATGTTATGTATTAGTCGTCTGTAGTCTCCGTGTTGGGTAAAATAGAAGAATGCGTATGCATCCTGTATGTCGATTTTCCCTCTGAACAATTGTTCCATTGGATGGGATTCTTTTTTGTGAAAATCGGTTCGGGGTATATTGTGAATGCAATGAAGACATAGAAATTCTTCGTGAGTTAGCAGCATTCTTCCACATACCCGACAGGTGCGAGGATAAAATAGATCTATTATATTCCCAATCTGTTTTTTCATAGTTTCATGGATTGGATGGCGGATTGTATGATATCCGGTTCGAATCCTCTGGATGCGGCAAATCGGAATAGTTTTGCGTGCAGGTCGTATTTATCGGCCGCTTTTGTGTTTTTTTGTTTGTTTTCCAGAATCTGCAAGAGAGTATCCCGATATTGCTCTTCATTTATGTTATAAAGAGCTTCATCGATTAATGTTTCCGGAATTTTTTTTAGACGTAAAGCGTATGCGATTTTAGTTCTTCCCCATTTGTTGAATCTGAATTTATCATTTGTGAATCCTTTTGCATAACGGGCTTCATCGATAAAGCGCTGCTTTATCAGATATTCTATGATTTTAGAGGCTTCGGAGTCTTCAATTCCCCATTTTTTTAGTTTTTCGGATATATCGTAACAGCATTGTTCTCCTGAAGAACAATATGCTGCAGCCTTGTGCAGAGCTTCTTGAGGTGATAAAGACTTAGGCATAGCGTATATAATGAAAGTTATTCGTTTTTTTGAGCTATTCTGTTTTATAAAAAAGAGAAAAAGATTCCGGAAAGAAAACAGGTCTTGTCATATCGGGGTTATCCGTTATTCTTTGCAGAGATAAATCTGTCTTTTCCCGAAATGTCTTTATATATGTGAACATCCGTGTAACCGTATGCTTCTATCATTTTCTGTGTCTCTTTCCCGAATAAAGCATTGATTTCGAAATAAAGTCTCTTACCGGGTTTGAGGATGCTTTTTCCTGCTTCTGCTATTTTTCGGTAAAAAAGTAATGGATCGGAATCTTCTACAAATAAGGCGAGGTGCGGTTCATAATCCAAAACATTTCTATCCATTTTTTTCTTCTCTCTTTCGCAGATGTACGGGGGATTACTTACGATCAGATCATATTGCCGGGAGATTTCCGAGGTGTTAAGATTTAAAATGTCTTTTTGTAAAAAAAATGCTTCAATACTGTTTTGCCGGGCATTCTGAGTTGCTATGTTCAGTGCTTCGACAGAAATATCCCAGCCTTCTACTCGGGATTCAGGTAAAAATTTAGCCAGAACTAATGCTATGCATCCGCTTCCTGTACCGATGTCGAGGATGTTTCCTTTCAGCTTTTCATTTTCTTTTAAGATAAGTTCGACCAATTCTTCCGTTTCAGGGCGAGGAATCAGCACTCCGGGAGTCACATTGATATTTATTCCGTAAAATTTTGTATGTCCGAGAATATATTGGATCGGTTCATTTCGTTTCAATCGTTGTAAGATAGTTTCGATCTCCTGGTGCTTACTTGTCGATAAAATGCTACTTTTGTGCAAAAGTATATCTGTAAGAGAATATTGGCATACTTCTTCGAGAATGATGCGGGTCAATGCCTTGATTTCTCCGGCAGGATATATGTCCTGTAAAGAACTTTGAATACGTCGAATACTTTGTTCCATATGGAGTTGCTGCTTTGTGTACAAAGATAAGAAAAAATAGTATGAAACATTCGCATGAGGATCATTGCCGCTATATGCACCGTTGTTTACAATTGGCGGCATTAGGTCATGGTCACGTATCACCTAACCCTATGGTCGGGGCTGTAGTCGTGCATAAAGGGAAGATTATCGGAGAAGGGTATCATCGCAGGTGCGGAGAAGCACATGCCGAAGTCAATGCCATTCGTTCGGTCAAAAATGAAGAGTTGCTTAGAGAATCTACAATCTATGTTTCGCTCGAACCTTGTTCTCATTATGGGAAAACACCCCCGTGCTGCAAGCTGATTATCGAAAAGCAAATACCTCGGGTCGTCATGGCCTGTTTCGATCCTTTTCCTGAAGTTTCCGGGCGAGGAGTCCGGATGCTGCGTGAGGCGGGAGTCGAGGTAATTACGGGGGTACTGGAAGAGGAGGCTATCCGTTTGAATAGCCATTTTATGACAGTTCAAAAATTTCATCGTCCGTATATCCTTTTAAAGTGGGCGCAGAGTTCCGATGGATTTATCGACCGGATACGATCTTGTAGTGAGTCGCCCGTTTTATTCTCCAATGCTGTCACTTTAACATCTGTGCATCGGTTAAGAGCTGAATATGATGCAATTTTGGTCGGGACGCGTACGGCATTATATGATGATCCTTCTTTAACGGTACGTTATTGGAGCGGTAAGAATCCGTTACGTTTGGTTATAGACCGGAGGTTAGAGCTTCCTGAAAATTTAAGATTGTTTTCTGATGGAAATCCGACATTAGTCATTACGGAAAAAATACATGAACCGAGCGGTAATATCGAGTATCTGACAGTCGATTTTACAAAGCCGATAATTCCGACACTGTTGCAGGAACTATTTCGTCGGAAAATAAGCAGCTTGCTTGTAGAAGGAGGTGCGGTTCTGTTACAAAGTTTTATCGATTCGGATTGTTGGGATGAGATCCGGATAGAAGAGACTCCGTTTGAATTGAAAAACGGAGTCTGTGCACCGGTCGTAACTCGTGTTCCCGATCGATTTTTTTATTCCGGAGGACATTTGATTTCAAAAATACATCGTCGATAGAAATGTCGGATAAATAGAGTTATTTGGCATGTATATCGAAAAACAGGATAGTTTTTCATCGGTTTTATTAATTTTGAAACTTGGCAAAATTAGAAATGTTTTTGCAACTATAATTTATGGTAATTTATAGATTGCTATTTTGTTGAAAAAAATCGTGGTTTACTATAAATTGTTATAATTATATGCAATACTGTGGCTAAAGCGAAAAATGTTTCTAATTTTGCAGCTTTAATAGCTATTAATGTAAAATATTTCAGCATGAAAGTGTCTAAAATACTTTTTTCTCTTTTATCCGTATTTTTTATATTGTTTATTAGTTGCAATGATGCGGAAGATGAAGATGTGCCGTTGTATTCCTCTTATTCGAACACTATGGTAAAATCTTTTTATCTGTCCGATGATACGACTTCTATTGTCGATAATTTATCTAAGCGCTTTTTTACGATCGATCTTGTATCCGGAAATATTTACAATGCAGATTCTTTACCTTACGGGACGGATATTTCCCATTTGGTCGCAAATATGGAATTTTCATCTCCTTCAAAAGTTGAAATATATATAAAAGGTAAAGATGATTCGGGAAATGACAAGACTACGACGATTAACTATTTAGAATCGCCTTCCGATTCTATCGATTTCTCAGGAGGAAGAGGTTCGGTGACCATGACCGTTGTTGCAGCGGACGGGACGACTCAGCGGGATTATGTGATCGATGTGCGGGTACATCAGGTAAAAGCCGACTCTTTAATTTGGGAGAATTTGTCGGGTAGCGGGCTGCCTGCATCGGATGCTGTTGCTCAGAAAACCTTGATGAAAGACGGAAGTGTTTATTGTTTTACTGAAAATGAGCCGGGAGAATATTCTTTGTTTAAAACGGCTACTCCGGGACAAGGAAACTGGCAAAAAGGTACGATTTCAGGAATATCCGATTTAGATATAAATTCTATTATCGTTTCACCCGAAGGCTTTTTTGCATTGGTCGGAACATCGGACTCAAAGACATTAGTCTCTTCTTCTGATGGTGTTAGTTGGAGTCCAGTAGCAGGTTCTTCTGCATTTTACAGTTTGATAGGAATGTACGAGAGTACCTTATTGGGAATAGTTAAAGACGGAAGCGCATATAAGTATGCTTCTTATCCTCAACAAGGTGAATTGACTGCTGTTCCGGCAGACTTTCCGGTTTCTGGTTTTAGCAATACGGTCTCTTATAAAAGTGATTGGGGAACGTCCCAGATCGTTTTTGTCGGCGGGCGATTAAGTGACGGGCATTCTTTTTCCAATTCGGTATGGGGATTTGACGGAGAAAATTGGGTTTCGTTGAATAATGTAAACGGAGGGGCTGGTGGAGCTCCGATCACGCCGAGAGAAGGAGCTATGTTTTTTACATATTATACATATAAATATCATTCGTCTCTTGACTATTATACAGAATTATTGACATACTTTATTATAGGAGGATCGGACGGAACAAAGGTGTTGAATGATATTTATACTACGACAGATTTGGGAGGTTTTTGGACGAAAGCAGAAGACGGATCTTCCTTGTCTTTACCGAAAGATATTAAAGGCAGAGCCTTTGCATCGGCTGTCGTGTGTGAAGAAAGTCTTGATATCCGATCATCTCAAATGTCTTGGAATCTTTTGGAGAGTCCTGTTATTCCTACAGGTATGCGGCGATATACAAAAGCTTTGACGACCGAGCCTGTGCCTTTTATATATATGTTTGGTGGAGTGGATGAAAACGGAGATTTGTATGATGAGGTGTGGCGGGGAGTAATCACACGGCTTACTTTTGAGCCTATACCTTAAATAAATAAAGGTGAAAAATGAATTCTTGAAATAATTTTAATCAAATTGTAGCGTTTTTATTATTAGGTTGCATTTTTAAATGACATCACATGAAGAAGCTCTTTTTGATTATCATTATATCGATAGCTTCTATATCGGTAGTCCGAAGTCAGGATTTTAAGTATGAGATCGGTGCGGGCGCAGGTATAGGGTTTTATATGGGGGATATTAATCCTTCAAAAATATTTCGAAAGCCGGGAGCGGTTTTCGGAGCGGTATTTCGAAGAAACCTGAATTATCGCTGGGCTATAAAATGTGATTTGGCAACGTCTGGTATCAAAGGTGATACAAGAGGAATGTCCAATGTTTTTCCCGGAGGAGCTGATTATATATTTAAGCGACAATTAATCGATATGGGAGCTCAGGCGGAATTTAACTTTTTCCATTATGGATGGGGGTATTCTTATTTAGGAACGAAGCGATTTTCCCCGTATTTGTTAGCCGGGGTTGGAATTACGGCAGTTCCTAAGAAAGGTGACGGATATTTTAGTTTGAATATCCCTATCGGGGTAGGACTGAAGTATAAATTAGCTGAGCGATGGAATATCGGTTTTGAGTTTTCTATGAGGAAATCTTTAGGGGATAAGCTTGACGGAAAAGTGTTGGACGATCCTTATAAAATTCAAAGTTCCGCGTTTAAGAATACCGATTGGTATTCTTTTACATGGTTTACAATAACTTATGATTTCGGACGTAAAAAGACTATTTGCAATAACTTATAATAAAAATAATGAGATCGACTTATGTCGTATTTAGAGAAAATAGATAAAACACGTTTGCCTCAACATATTGCTATCATAATGGATGGTAATGGCCGTTGGGCGAAAGAGCGGAATATGGAACGTACTTACGGTCATAAATATGGTGTAGATGCCGTGCGTACCGTTACAGAAGCTGCTGTTGAAATAGGTGTCAAGTATCTTACATTATATACTTTTTCAACGGAAAACTGGTCACGTCCGGATGAGGAAATAACGGCTTTAATGGCTCTTATGGTAATGGCCATTGAGAGAGAAACTCCGGATTTGATGAAGAATAACGTTCGTTTGAATGCTATCGGGGATTTGTCGCGTATGCCGGATGAAGTTAAAGCGCGATTAGATAAATGCATAGCGCAAACCTCTGTTAATACCGGACTTACATTGATATTGGCATTAAGTTATTCTTCCCGGTGGGAAATTACTGATGCGACCAAACGTATTGCTGCAGATGTTATTTCGGGGCAGCTTGCAATAAATGATATTGATGAATCTTTGATCAGTTCTCGTTTGACGACTGCTGCTTTTCCTGATCCGGATTTATTGATTCGTACCGGAGGTGAATTGCGGATCAGTAATTTTTTAATGTGGCAGCTTTCTTATGCCGAACTTTATTTTACTGAAGAATATTGGCCTGATTTCGGTAAAGAGAGCCTGTATAAAGCTATCTGCGATTATCAGTCGCGCGAACGACGGTTCGGAAAAATAAGTGAACAGCTATGAGAACGATATTAGAAATTTTACAACGCAATATGCTTAAATACCCATTATTACTACTCGTATTCCTTTTATTTGCAACCGGATCTATGTTTGCACAGGATGGGGCGACAGTCAAAAACGATACGATTTATAATCCCGAAGTTTTATATTCGGCGACTCCTAAAAAATATGAAATTGCAGGAATATCGGTTTCCGGAGTAAAGAATAATTATGAAGATTATGTTTTGATCGGTTTCTCTGGATTGTCGGTAGGGGAAACGATCGAAATACCCGGAGATGCTATTACGACTGCCGTAAAACGTTTTTGGAGGCAAGGGCTGTTTTCTGATGTCGCTATTTCTGTAACTAAGATATATGGTTCTCAGGTATGGTTGAATATCGATTTGAAACAACGTCCCCGTATTTCTCAAATCAATTATAATGGAATAAAAAAATCGGAGCGGGAAGATTTGGAGTTGAAGCTTGGTTTAGTAAAAGGTAACCAAATCACGCCAAACATAGTAGACCGGGCTAAAATGTTGATAAAAAAGCATTTTGAAGAAAAAGGTTTTAAAAATGCAGAGGTACAGATTTTGCAAAAAGATGACCTTTCTCATGAAAATCAAGTTATCGTCGATATCAATATTGATAAAAAAGAAAAGGTTAAGGTTCATAAAATATATATAGACGGAAATACTGTCCTTTCAGATAATAAGTTACAACGTGTAATGAAGAAAACCAATGAGAAAGGGAAATTGCTTAATCTGTTCCGTACCAAGAAATTTGTAAAAGAGAAATTTGCAGAAGACCTGAATTTGATTATTGATAAATATAATGAATTGGGGTATAGAGATGCTGTTATCGTAAGTGATAGTGTTGCCCCTTATAATGATAAGACTGTAGATGTATTCATTAAGGTAGATGAAGGTCGAAAATATTATTTGAGGGATATCCGTTGGGTGGGAAATACCCTTTATCCATCTGAATATCTGAGTGCGTTGCTTCGGATGAAACCGGGAGATGTATATAATCAAAAGCTCTTGAGGCAACGGACTATGGAAGATGAAGATGCGGTTGCCAATCTGTATATGAATAACGGTTATCTTTTCTTCCAACTCGATCCTATCGAAGTAAACGTCGAAAATGATTCTATAGACTTGGAATTGCGTATGTACGAAGGACAACAGGCTCGTATCAACAAAATCATCATTCAAGGTAATGACCGGTTGTATGAGCATGTCGTTCGTCGGGAATTGCGAACTAAGCCAGGTGAACTTTTCAATAAATCCGATTTAATGCGTTCTGCCCGTGAAATTGCCCAGATGGGACATTTCGATCCGGAAACAATGGATATTCGTCCTGAACCTGATCCTGAGAACGGAACTGTAGATTTGGTGTATGCTTTGCAGTCGAAAGCTAATGACCAGATCGAGTTTTCTGCAGGTTGGGGACAGACCGGTATAATCGGAAAACTAAGTTTGAAGTTTACGAATTTCTCTGTAAAGAACTTCTTGAATCCTAAATCTTATAAAGGAATTATTCCTCAAGGAGAAGGCCAGACTTTAACAATCAGTGCTCAGACTAATGCCCGTTATTATCAATCTTACAGTTTGTCATTTATGGATCCTTGGTTTGGTGGAAAGCGGCCTAACTCATTCAGTTTTTCGGTTTATTATAGCCGTCAAACTGATATAAGTACCAGTTATTGGAATAATAACTATATCGATCCGTATGGTTATGGGTATAACGGCTATTATGGTTATAATGATTATTACGGCAATAATTATGACTACAGTTATGCACTCGATCCCAGTAAATCTTTACAGATGTTCGGTATTGCCGTAGGGTTCGGGAAACGATTGAATTGGCCGGATGACTATTTTACGCTTTCTGCAGAATTGGGGTATCAGTTGTATAAACTGAAAGATTGGGAATATCTTTATTTTATGCAGAACGGTACGTCCCACAGTATTACCTTGAATTTGACATTGGCTCGAAATTCTATCGATAATCCGATATATACTCGTCGGGGATCTCAATTCTCACTGTCATTGCAGCTTACACCTCCGTATTCCCTTTTTAATAACGTCGATTATAGTAAACTCGATCCTTCCAATAATAAAAAAGATCGGGAAACGATGTATAAGTGGATCGAATATCATAAATGGAAATTTAAAGCAAAAACATTTACTCCGCTTACTTCGGCGGAGAGTCAGCATACTCTTGTATTGATGACTCGTGCCGAAGTGGGAATCTTAGGCTCTTATAATAGACATAAGCGTTCGCCGTTCGAGACTTTTTATGTGGGAGGAGACGGAATGTCGGGATATAGCTATAATTATGCGACCGAGACTATTGCGCTTCGCGGATATGAAAACGGATCATTGACTCCCTATGGATATGAGGGGTATGCATATACACGTTTGGGAGTGGAACTTCATTTCCCGGTTATATTGCAACCTTCGTCTACTATTTATGCTTTGGCATTTGCCGAAGCCGGGAATGCTTGGACTGAAGTGAGGGATTTCAATCCATTTAAATTGAAACGTTCTGCAGGAGTGGGAGTTCGTATATTTTTACCGATGATCGGAATGATGGGGCTCGATTGGGCATACGGATTCGATAAACCTTTTACCGGAGTACAAAAAGTCGGAGGCAGTCAATTACACTTTATCCTCGGGCAAGAATTCTAAGGAATGTTATTTGCTGTGGGTAGAGCGGAACAAAGAGAATGAAAGAAATGTTTTTAGGAGAAGGAGGCTCTTTCTGCCGATTCTGTTTTTAACCTTTAAAATAATTGAGTATGAAACGGATTATTTTTATTTTAGCATTAGTTGCCGCTTTTGCATTCGAGAGCAAGGCTCAGAAGTTTGCATTGATAGATATGGAATATATCTTGAAGAATATACCTTCGTATGAAATGGCGAACGAACAACTGAAACAAGTTTCTCAACGGTGGGAAAAAGAAATAACGACTCAGGCACAAAAAGTAGAGAGTATGTATAAAGAGTATCAATCTAACTCCGTCTTTTTGTCAGATGATCAAAAGAAAAAGAAAGAAGAAGAAATTGTTGCTGAAGACAAAAAAACTCAAGATCTTCGTCGCAAATATTTCGGGCCGGAAGGGGAGTTGTTTAAGAAGAGAGAAAGTCTTATGAGGCCGATACAGGATGATATCTATAATGCCGTAAAGCAAATTTCGGAGACAAAAGGATATCAGATGGTAATGGATCGAGCATCTTCTGCAAATATTATATTTGCCTCTCCTCGCATCGATATAAGCAATGAAGTTCTTGCGAAATTAGGATATTCAAAATAAATATGTATTTTTGTGTCCTGTTAATGGTTCTCGATTATTAAAAATAAAAAATTGAATTATATG
>NZ_CEWDCG010000053.1:0-15922 GCF_982436375.1 Coprobacter sp.
TGCGGTCTTGTTACTGAAGAAAATTTCAAGAAAACAAAAAGTTTAAATCACTTCATTATCCGAGATAGTATTTATAAGAAACAAAAATAGAGAAAAATATACTCAAGCCGATTATCTATATCTTATAAAAATAAGCCAATGTCTCTCAAAAGCGATGACACACCTCTACATTGTCAGAGCTCCATCTCTCGGAAAAACAGAAGCATAAATATTTTTTCATTTTTAACAATTAAGTATTCTTTAAGATCGTACCTTTGCACTCCCGTGTGCTTGATAAACCACGTAAAAAACAAGATGTATGAAAAAAACAGTCAGCCTCCCCTTTATGGTGTTGAGCATACTTTTCTGTGTATGCCTCATCATTTCCAACATTCTGGAAGTGAAAATGATCTCTTTAGGTCCTGTCACGGCAACTGCCGGACTTATCGTATTTCCTATCTCGTATATTATAAATGATTGTATTGCCGAAGTATGGGGTTATAAAAAAGTCCGGTTGATCATTTGGGCAGGATTTGCCATGAACTTTCTCGCCGTAGCGCTTATACAGTTGGCAATACTTTTGCCTCCGGCTTCGTTCTGGAACGGACAAGAAGCCTTTTCTTTGGTATTTGCCGCAACTCCTCGTATCGCTGTAGCCAGTTTGATCGCATTTTTGGCCGGATCGTTTTTGAATGCTTACGTCATGAGCAAAATGAAAGTAGCCAGCAAAGGTAAAAGATTTTCGCTTCGGGCAATGGTATCGACACTGGTAGGAGAAAGCGCCGACTCTTTGATCTTTTTTCCTGTGGCTTTCGCCGGAGTCGTACCGTTTAACGAGCTGCTGATACTCATTGTAACTCAAGCAATTCTGAAATCGGCCTACGAAGCTATTATTTTACCGGTTACCATACGAGTGGTAAAGCTAATCAAACGAATTGACGGAAGCGATGTATATGACACCGACATTTCTTATAATATACTAAAAATAAAAGAAGTATAATATTTATATATGGAAGAAACGACACTAAGCCTATTAGGAAAAAAGACAGAATATCCCCAAGATTATGCTCCTGAAGTATTGGAAGCATTCAATAATAAACACCCGGAGATGGATTATTGGGTACGTTTCAACTGTCCTGAATTTACAAGTCTTTGTCCTATTACAGGACAACCGGATTTTGCAACTATACAGATCGATTATATTCCGGATATAAAAATGGTAGAGAGCAAAAGTCTGAAGCTTTACCTATTCAGTTTTCGCAATCATGGAGGATTTCATGAAGATTGCGTCAACTTGATTATGAAAGATCTCATCAAACTTATGAATCCCAAATACATCGAAGTTACCGGTTTTTTTACACCGAGAGGCGGGATCAGCATATACCCATATTGCAATTACGGACGTCCCGGTACTGAATATGCCGAAATGGCAAAAGACAGAATGAGAACCCATCGATAAAGCTGTTATAATACCAAAAGGTAGCCGTTATCCTGACATTTATCGGAAACGGCTACCTTTTTTAAATTTTATTCAAGTTTGCTTTGAGGATTCCTTTATGGGAATCTTCTACAATCTAATTTTTCACAGGTCGTACCGACCGTCCGTAATAGCTGGCATTTCCCGCCCAACGAATCCGAGTCGGTTGCAACTCTAAATAATAGGCATAATCATTATCTCCGGCACTACGATACTGAGATGTCCAGTAATAGCCGACTTCTCCGCTTTTAGAAATCGTCGATCCCGGATAGATACGATACCCCGTTGCCGGAAGGAAAAGCCCGCCGACCAATTCTTCATCGGTAATCTGACGTGCTGAAGTATTCTCTACACGACCGCTTTTCATCGGAGGAGTAAACAAATATCCATATACATTTTTACCATCCTCTGTCGTATAATATCCATATTGATATGAAGCTTCATTATACAATTTCTGCAACTCCGCTTGTGTCGGCAGTCTCCATGCCCCTTGTGTTGCCCAATAAGCAATATCTCCGTATAATGCGGCAGCAAAATCAGAGGTCTCGGCCGTACATGCCTCATCGGTAAACATTTTACCGCTTATATCCTGCGACACATTTTTTGCACAAACACTGGAACTGGTAGTCAAAGCATTTGCACCGCATACTCCCCAATTGAAATGATCCATTTGCGAAGAACTTTGTGAAATAGACGACCCGGTATTACCATCGACATAATTAAAGTATTCCCACTGATGATCGGCAATCTTCCAATCTTCACCTAAATGCTGAAGGTTACCTCTTGCCCATTTTATTCCGCAAACACTGACATAGTCATTATATTCCGAATTTACATCATCATAAAGCATTCCGTCTTTATCATCATCGTCATCAGAAGAACATGCGGCAAATCCGAACGCCATCACAGACATCGCCGCCATAATCAATAAATTTTTCAAGTTCATATCTTTTTATTTAAGTAATCAGTTACAGACATAAACATATAAATTTCAAAAAGAAACATATATAATATCGACAAAGGTAAGCAGGTTGTTAACGTTTTCAAAATCCATGTACTGAAAAAGAGATTTTTAATGTTCATTTTTAACATTTCATCTTCAAAAGACAAACTATCGCGATAACCGGGCCATATATAAAAGTCCTGCCGGTAAGAATTCTTACCGACAGGACTTTTATATGCCTCTAAATTGTTCGTGTAAAATTTATATAGATTCTCAAACTAAACGGCTCTCGTAGATTCCGATGCGATTACCAATTTCACTTCACGATTATCATACGCCCTTTTGTATTGGCAACCCACTGAGGAGCATACAGACACTGTATTGTAGAAATACCGTTATGATAACTTCCGGGACGATCGGCCCACACATCATAACTAACTACATAAGTACCTTTCGGAAGAAAATCGAAATAGAGATTCGTCACCGCATCTTTTGTTTCCTGATAATAGCAAACTCCGTCTTTACATTCGTAACGCGACAACTGATCGACCGGTTCGAAACATGCAGGACGTTGATCTTTTACATGGACAAATTCCAAATCACGATCTGTCCTTATTATCAAACGGATATTGACCTGATCTCCGCTCTTCAGCGTTACTTTATTCAAAGGCTCATACACTTTTTCTTTTCCCGACATTTGTTCCACAAAAAATTGCTTATCGATAGAAAAACCTTTGACCGCCTTATTTCGTATCTGTGTAAAATCGGCAAAATACTGTCGGTATAACGCTCCCCATGAAGGTTGTTTCTGATCGGCCGATACTTCGACATTTGCCAAATCAGGAGTAATCTCCGCTCCCTGACGGACATACCGTTCATATCCGGTGAAACCATCCGTAATCTCCGGTTTTAAAACGGTTTTCCCCCATGTGATTTTTACCGTATTTCTCGATGCTGACAACATATAGTCTCCGGTATTCAATATTGCATTGACAGCATCTATCGTCGAAGGCACAGATCCCCAATTCTGTGTCTGTTTCTGCATAATCAACCAACGTTTCATCTCATTCAACTCAGATTTTGAATTCGGATCTATCTCTGCAAAAGCATTCATTATTGCAGTATGTACCTGTATTGCACTATTTCTGTAAGCATAAGACGACTTATTATTTTGCCAAAACATACCCAGCTCCTCTGTCGTTGTAGAATATTCTCGCAAAGACTCCAATATCTCTTTGGCCTCAGCGGTAAAACCGTAACGATACAATGATACTGCGGCAACAGCTTTTTCGTACAAAGAAAAAGAAACCCACTCCCTCTTTATATACTCGATAATCTCTTTATGAGCGCTCAGCGCTTTCGCCAACGGTATGTCCCGATAGCTGCTTCTCACATATACATAAAGAAGCTTGCCATATTTAGATACCACACCCGACTTATTAGCTTTCCTCCTTTCCTGATCCAAAATAATGCAACTATCCAAATAATTGATCGCCCGCATCTGCATATATTTAGAAACCTCGTCATATTGTATTCCGCCTAATTTCGTCAAGCGAGACAAACCTTCTAAAGTATTAACCGTCATCAGGAAACTAACCGGCATTTTTTTCATCCAACCCCAGCCGCCTTCGGGCTTCTGCAAGTCACGAAGCAATTCCAATGCTTTATTTTGCAACTGCTCAGCACGGGCAACATCCAACAAACCGGAAAGTGATTGTAATCGTTCCGTTTCATTTTGTGCATCCAACGCCCAAGGCGTCTCTGAAATCAATACAGATTTTAACTCTTCATTTTTCTCCAAAGGAGATACTAAAGATGAACCGGTCTCATTTTTAACTTTCCAAGTCTGTAATGCCGAAACGATCTCAGGATTATTGCGAGCTAAAACCGAAGCGACCGTATTGCCATATAAAGCGGCCGTAATATTAATAACGTCGGTACCCGAAACTTCATTTAATTGAGGAAGAGCCTGCACTACATACCAAAGAGGATTAGCCGTATACTCCAATACCATACGATAATTTTCCTCTGCATCATCAGAAAGCCCTTGCATCCGTATGTTTTTTATTTCCTTCCCGCCTTTCAACACAAAAGGTTCAGCCTCCGTCACCAACGTCCGCGACGGCAATATCGGAATTATATGCTGTTCTCCATCGCTTACTCCGGGAGTCACCGCGTTTACACGGATACCCAACACATCCAACCCCTCAGGAACTGTAAAATCCACACTCTCCAATTTTGATTTTCCGGCTTCAAGAATAAACTCCTGCTTTTTCTGTTCCAATACTTTGTCAGTATATGGATCGAACAACTCGAATGTAAAACTGCCGCTCATCAAACGATCTGATATATTCTGCATTAATGTAGCAATCGAAACCTCATCTCCTCTACGCACAAAACGAGGTATGTTCGGGGCTACCATCAACTGTTTTTGAGAGATCACATTATTTTTATACGAACCATATTTCAGATCTTTCGTATAAGCCAACGCCTGAAATTGCCATTCGGTATTGCTTTCGGGAATCGTAAATTTAACAGACACTTCTCCCTGCTCATTTGTCGTCAATTGAGGATAAAAAAATGCCGTTTCATTGAAATTCCGCCGATATTGCACAGGTGTTTGCTCTAAATTTCCAGAACCGGCCGCATCCTCCGGGACAGCAGGAGCTGCTACATCTTCAACAGACATATAGGGCAGACTTTTTGCCATTGTATTCATCTGTGTCGCAAAAGTCAAAGAGGTCATTCTTCTGTAAATAGTTGAATAAACAAACCTTCCGAAATAAAGCGGAAAACAAGAAGTGCTTATCTGCTCGGATTTCCAGATATTCCGCCCGCCTATATCCCGCAAAAACAGGCCATAATCTATCGGATTATATACCGGTCTGAAACTCCAATCATGAGGCATTATCTCATTTAAAGAAGCATCGAACATCTCGGTCATAAAACGTGCCGAAACGGGTTTCCCCGATGCGTCCTTCACTGTAAAGCTCCAAGACTCTTGACTGCCCGGAACTGTTCTGTCCCGGAAAGTAGAAGTCGTTATCGACAATTTCATATCCGGCTTTTTCCGATGTATATTTATCACAGAGTTATAAGAACATCCTTCTTTTATAAAAGATACGAAAAGCTTAAGACGATCACCATATTCCGGTTTATATAAAACAGGGAATCGGTAATTTTTATCCGATATTTTTACTCTCCGGGAGTCTACCAACCGAAATCCATCATATAAATTATACAAAACGTATGCCTGCTTGATAGAAGTCCCGTATATGACATCGACAGACTCTCCGTCCGAAACTTGATACAAATCTTCAGGTATCCATTCATACGTTTTTATCGGAGGCTTTTTATCTTGCATACTATATAAAGCAAAATCGGCATTTCTGATAACCAATTTTCCATTAGTATCCGTCACCTGAAGTACAAGACGGTATATGCCCGAAGGCAATTTTTTCCAACTTTCCAAAGCAGGAATATTATCCGACACGAAACTCTTTTCTTCTACCTGCATCCGCACTTTCAACGAATCGGCACTTATAATATCATGCTTCGATATAGGATTTTCCAAACCATACATCGAATATAATATATACTTACATTTTACCGAAACCGGCATCCCTGCCATATTCGTTATCCTGAACTTGACCGGATTGGGCGCATTCTTGTCAATCATTTCGGGAACTTCCATCTGCACCGACAACGGACTTTCTCCCACCGTCACCCAATAAGATTGAGATTGCGTTTCACCATTAGCAGATGTTACATTTACATCAATCCTGAATCGATAAAAAGTTCCGGTTTTCAACACATCCTTATCGCTTTTCCGAGCAACAAATCGGAGAGTAAACCCTCCGTCTTCTCCCGTAAACAATTCTCCTTGAGCTATCTGTTCACCCTTATTTCTCCACCAACTGTTCGCAAGACGTTGCACTGTATAAGAAACATCCGCTCCCGAAACAGGAACTCCCGAAAAGCTGATGACTTTGCCGTTAACCGAGACCACCTGCCCTAAAGATACGGCATCTTTTACCGGCTCGAATAAAATACGGAAAGTGGGTCTTTTATATTCCGACACTTGTACAGATAAACTTTCGTTACGTCCTTCTACCCTAATCCGGCAATATCCGTTTACCATATCCGAGGGAAGCACGAAAGATCCGGTAAACGAACCGAACGAGTCGCCTTGAACCGTACAACGAGCAATATCTTTACCTTGAGCCGAAAGAACGACTGTATAACGTCCGTCAGGCACGACTGTCCCGACTTTTTCTCCCACCCGATAATCAATTCCGGAAAAATAAAGTGTCTGTCCGGGACGATAAACAGAACGGTCGGTAAAGAGAGAAATCATTTCACGTTCCGTATCCGCATCACCGTTCCAATATCCGTATCTCAAGTTCTGAAGCGGATAATAAACATCATTCTTCATTTCGGGTTTAAAATACATTACCGTATCTTTCTCACCCAAACGAACCAAACCCAAACGATCTGCCTTTACCGTATTCACATAAGAATCCTCAGAATCTGAACGAAACAATTTTACCGGAATCCCGGATAACGGTTTTCCGCTTTTAGAATCAGTCAAGATAACGAGCGTTTCTTTTTCTGTCGGAGCTAAAGTCGCCGCGTAGATGCGGGAAACATAAAAACCGATTTTTCCAAGATCAGCTTTCTCTTCCGAAAAAAATCTCAAGAAATACTCTCCGTTATTCAGTGCCGGAAGAACACATTTCCCGGTACGATCTGCCAAACTCAACGTATCACTCAAATGCAAAGTATCTGCAAATTGCAGTATGCTGTCATTACCCTCCGTACGATACAACGTCAAATAAAGTTGCTTGATATTCTTATACTCAAAAGAGAGTGTATGCGGTTCTCCCGGATATAAAACCTGACCCATATTCAGATTGAAGCTATACGCCGTCAATTGATCTCGTTCAGATTTAAGACAATCCAAACGGGGATATTCCGGGAAACGGGAAATCAACCGATCAGATAACTTTACCAGATAGGCTTTGGTTTCGGGAGATGTATTCCATATCCGACTATAATAATCCAATAAATCTATCGCTATTTCTACCGAATAAGGACTATCCTTATAAACATTCAGCAGATTCTCTAATTTTTGAGGGTATTCAACCCCGGAGTTGTTATCTTGTAAAAACGCCAACCGTTTCAAATCAGCTATAAGGTAAGAAGGTGATTCCGGATCGGAAAATCTCAACAACAACTGATACACGGCAATTACCTGATGTCTCAACTGATATTTCTCAGGGAAATACGGATAGTTCACAAAATCCGCCGCCGGCATATTCAATTCTTTCAACAAAGGCTCTTCAAGAATAAGAGGAAGCACCGAATTCGACAATAATCCCTCATATATATCTATTGCACGGTACGCCAAAAAGTCGAGCATGGTTGGGGTCAATATTTCCCAATCTTTATCGGTATCCAGAGCTTCCTTATAAATCTGAGTAGAAGTTTTATGTAAAATTTCTGCCGGTTTGACGGAAGACTGCAACAGATCGGATATCTTTCTTACAAAAGCTGCTCTATCCCATTCATCGATCTTCGCAAGATCGGGAGCTACATCTGTCGGAACACCATTCTCCAATATCCCCCGAGTATCCTCATAATAATCAAAGATCATCTGAGCCTCAATAGAGCTGAGCACAGCACGTTGCACCGAATCGGTAGAAGACTCCCTCAAATGTTCGGCAAACCGTATCAACGAAGGAAAACTATCTTGTGAAATCAGTAACTGATAATGCACATA
Organism: Coprobacter sp.; assembly: GCF_982436375.1. Lineage (NCBI taxonomy): Bacteria > Pseudomonadati > Bacteroidota > Bacteroidia > Bacteroidales > Barnesiellaceae > Coprobacter > Coprobacter sp. The sequence continues at coordinate 8,182 of NZ_CEWDCG010000053.1, forward strand.
TTCGAGCAGATACTTTGCTATCAAAGGATTATTCTCTTCTTGTATCGCATTCTTCAAATTCTCATCAGCTTCAACCAAAGCCGTACGCGGTTTCGCCGTTTTGTCCCGCATAGCAACAACCTCATTTTTCGTAATCCCCTGAGAGAAAACTGTGCATATCCCCCCGATTACCCATAAAAAAACAAGAATAAACTTTTTCATAATACATTGCCCTCCTAACCTATCTGTCATACTACAAATATAATAACTAAAAGGTAACCGTTAATTAAGAAAAGCCAAAAGATAATTATAAAACATTAACTATATTATCCTACTCATTACCGAATACATGTCTGAAAATATTCAGAATATATAATTTCTTATCGAAAAAATTAGAAACTATCCGATTTTACACAGATCATATTAGAGAGTTTTTTCGAGTGTATATTTTTGTCTTACTACTCAACAGCGCTAATATAATAAATTATTATTTGAGTAATTCCGAACAAAAAGAAAGAGTTTTTCTTATTCTCTACTTATTATATAACGCAGCATTTTATATCTTTGTAAACAAAGATAAAACTAATGTATACCCCCCAAAACAAAAAAATGGCTGACAAACATGGACTCAAATAGATATGGAATTGTAGAAACTTACCAATACAGAAAAGAAACAGAACGTTACTCTCGTTCTGTCTCTATGTGTGAGATCATTGATAATGACTATAATCTGAATATATCTCGTTACGTAAATATAGCCAAAGAAGAAATCCCCGTTAACTTGGCTGAAGTTCACAAACAACTAAAAAAATAGAAGAAGATATTAAGATTGCCAAAGCCAAACATAATCGTTTTTTAGAAGAACTGGGACTACCTCCGATTCAATAAACGCAATAATAACGTGAACAATGATGAACAGAATAATCCTCATAGGCAATGGTTTTGATTTAGCACACGGACTTCCGACCAGATACAAAGATTTTATCGATTGGTATTGGGAACGATGGTTTAAGACATTAAGAAAAAGCTTCAAAAATACGGAATCCGACGAATTGTGCTCGTTCACGTTAAGAGACGAGCTTTTTAAATGGAATAATTTTATTCAGAGGGAAATATCAATTTTAAATCCGCCAAAAGGAAAAAATGTTATCGATTGTATAAAAAATAAACCTAATTATTATATAGTTAAACAGACTCCTTTTATGGAAAAAGTGTGTCGGTCCATCGACACTAAAGGATGGGTGGATATAGAAAACGAATTTTACAACATTTTGAGATCATTTGCTCAAAATGAATGTCCCCAAGGATACGATACTCCTGAAAAATTAAATAGCGAATTAGAACTCATCAAATCATTGCTAATAGAATACTTAGTCGAAATTCAAAATAATCAATTAAATAATAACAATAATATTTATCCTGAAATAGAAAATATAATTACCGAACCTTTTGATGCAAAAGACATTTCTATCGAAGGGGCTTCTAAGTTTTATAAAGAGTCGCAAGATATAAAACTGAATGAATGTAAACCAAGTCAAATAATGCTCTTGAATTTCAACTATACAAAAACTGCAGATATCAACACTAGCACGACTTCAAATTTCATTATAAATCACATTCACGGAGAACTAACACATCCTCAAAGTATAATTTTCGGCTACGGAGATGAATTAGATGACGATTATAAAGATCTACTCAAACTTAACGATAATACTTTTTTAAAAAACATCAAATCAATACGATACTTAGAATCTGACCGTTACCGGAAACTCCTTGAGTTTATCGAACATACCCCATACCAAGTATATATCATGGGGCACTCTTGCGGAAATTCAGACCGAACATTACTTAACACATTATTCGAACACAAAAATTGTATATCTATAAAACCTCTCTACTACCAAAAGGCTAATGGATCGGACAATTATCTGGAAATTGTTCAAAATATAAGTAGAAATTTCACCAATATGAAATTAATGAGAGATAGGGTTGTCAACAAAGAGTTTTGCAAACCATTACCACAAAAGGAACAGAAAATCAAATAACCACTCCTAAAAAATATATTCAACTTTATTATAAAAAAACTCTGACTCTCTACAGAATCAGAGCTTTTTCTTGCGCGGTGCGGACGGGACTCGAACCCGCGACCCCATGCGTGACAGGCATGTATTCTAACCAGCTGAACTACCGCACCATTTTTGTCATAAGGAACTCTCCTGTTCCCTTTTGCGTTTGCAAAGATAGATACTTTTTTTTATTCTGCAATAGTTTAATGAAAATTTTTACCTTCATAATTCCTTTAATAAAGCGACAATTCTATAGTTCAACTCATAACCGATAAGTTTACAGAAGCTTAGAGGCGTCTAAATTTTTCAACAAAAAGATTTATTAAGAAATACTCAGCCTTAATTTCATAATAACAAGAGACCTTTTACCCTGTCTCTTCGGTCGCAACGAATATCCTCGACATCAGAGCAAACGAGAATAAATCAGAAGGCTTTTCGGCAGATCGATAAAAATAGCTATTTTTGCAATCGAAAATCAGATTCTTAATAAAGATGCTACTTGACATTGCCCTGCAAAAAAAACATTTGAGCCATTTTATTTTCCCGAAGATTTCCGAGACCGCAGACGAGATGAACCTCCCTTGCTATGTTATCGGAGGATATGTTCGTGATATCTTTCTGGAAAGGGATTCGAAAGATATCGATATCGTTACCGTAGGAAGCGGTATCGAATTGGCAACGACTTTCGCCGAGAAATTGGGAAAGTCGGCTCGACTATCGGTATTTAAAAACTTCGGTACGGCACAAGTCAAGTACAAAGATATCGAAGTAGAATTTGTCGGAGCTCGCCGTGAGTCTTATACCCACGATTCACGTAAACCGATCGTAGAGGACGGGACTCTTTGCGATGACCAAAACCGTAGGGATTTCACAATAAACGCATTAGCGATTTGCTTGAATAAAGAACATTTCGGAGAGTTGATCGATCCGTTCAATGGAATGGAAGATCTGAAAGCAGGTATTATCCGCACGCCTTTAGATCCGGATATTACATTCAGTGACGATCCGTTACGCATGATGCGGGCCATACGATTCGCCACCCAATTAGAATTCTCTATCGAAAAAGAAACTTTCGCTGCAATAGAGCGAAACCGTAAACGTATAGAGATCATTTCAAAAGAACGAATCATCGATGAGCTAAATAAGATCGTAGCATCTTCAAAACCCTCTACGGGTTTTATATTATTGGACAAATCGAAACTATTGCCCTTAATTTTCCCCGAGCTGAATGCGCTCAAAGGAATAGAAACCATCGACGGTCGGGGGCATAAAGATAATTTCTATCACACACTGACCGTTCTGGACAATGTTGCAAAGAAAAGTAATAATTTATGGTTACGCTGGGCCGCTATATTACATGATATTGCCAAACCGGTAACAAAACGGTACGACAAAAAATCAGGATGGACTTTTCATAACCATAATTTTATCGGTTACAAAATGATTCCGGGTATTTTCCGGCGCATGAAACTGCCATTGAACGACAAAATGAAATTTGTCCAGAAAATGGTCGACTTGCACATGCGTCCTATCGTATTGGCCGAAGAAGAAGTTACCGATTCTGCCGTTCGGCGTCTATTATTCGACGCCGGTAACGATATAGAGGAGCTCATGACCCTCTGTGAAGCGGATATTACATCTAAAAATCAAGAAAAAGTAAAAAAATTCTTAGACAATTTCACACTGGTACGAGGTAAACTGAAAGAGATAGAGGAAAAAGATCGAATAAGAAATATGCAGCCCCCGATCAGCGGTGAAGAGATCATGGATATTTTCGGATTGACACCTTGCCGGGAGGTCGGAGATATAAAAAGCGCCATCAAAGACGCTATTCTCGATGGTATTATCCCGAACGAAAGGGATGCCGCTTTTCACTTCATGCTCGACTTTGCCGCTTCCAAAGGTCTGAAACCGACAAAATAGAACACCCTGAAATCATTATTTTATCCGCCACAAGCTCATGACCTTTCGATATATTGCACGGCAATTAAAAAACGATACGGCCAATAAAAGAGCGCACCCGATAAAGACGGTCGGCAAAAACGATCCCGGCTCATATCCGGGCCACATACGGGAAAGCAAGTCGGTATAATATCCCCTACTTCCCCACACGGCAAGCAACGAAAAAAGAAAAACCGACAAATTCAGCATTATCGTAAGCATCCTATAAGGACGGGATATTTGTGCAGGAGTATAACCGATCAATAACAGGTTTTGCAATTTCCGTGTATTCTTCTGCAACAGCAAATAAATGCTCAGCATCAAAATAAAAAATGACAATGCCGTAATCAACAGACCGATTGCAATGACCAGCCCCGTGACGATCTTGAGAAAATAAGTAGCTTTTCCGGCATCCAGATTTCCGCCTTCGGTTTCATAACCCTTCTTTTGTAAAAAAGTCACAATTCGCTCGTCAGACGGATTACCGACTTCCACTATCAAGCGAGAAGGATCTTTCACTTCTCTGTTTCCGAACTCTCCATTTGCCCATTGCATAAATCTGTCCGGCACTAAAATCGTATTAAGTCGATTGGAAAAACCAACGATATTCCCTTTAAAAGATCTGCTTTTTCCATTCCCCGAAATATGAATATCCACATTGACCAAACCCAACACCCCTTCGGAAAGTTGCGGAAGATTCCGAGATTGGGCAAATCCGAAATTATATAAATTCAAATAATTACGAGGAAGAATTATCGGAAGAAAATCAGACCGCTCATCAAAACGCCAATCGGCAGATTTTACATCAATATAGGCATCGGGAACTGACTCGAAAAACATCTGTGTACTCATCCCCATGCCTCCGGCCATCGAAACTCCCGCAGATACATTAAAATGTCCCGGAGTAAAAGCTCCGACATTTTTCACAAAAGGCTGGTTCTTAATTTCGTCAACATCTTCCGAAGTGAAGCCCGAACTCTTTTTTACAAGAGAACCCAACGTACTGACCCGCTTGGACAAGATCATATACTCTTTTTTCATAAGACCGTCTTCTTGTGAAAAAAGAGGCTTCACATCTTGATAAAACTGAATGCTGAGAAGTACAATGAACATTCCTAAAAGGTTTGCCAAAAAGAATCCTACAAATTGGACTATGCTCAGATGCCGTTTCAAGAGTTTCCACACCATAATTTCAAAACCATTTTTTAATTATATACTCATGCAGCCGCAACGCCCTCTATAACCTCAGTACCTTATCATACCTTATATCCAAATGTTTGCCGATGGATGTCACAATTACACCGGCCTCCCGATTCTCTGCCTCTTTCAATAAAATAGAAGAGAGAATGTGACCGTTCTCCTCATCTAAATGACTGATCGGCTCATCCAAAAAAATAAAGTCGAACGGTTGGCACAACGCTCGGATAAAAGCAACCCGTTGCTGCTGTCCGAAAGACATCTTTCCGAGCAAAGAATTTTTCTTATCGGCTATTCCGAGCTGCTCGAAAAAGGCTTCTATCTCCTTATCATTTTTATAACCGGTAAGATTATTCTTTATCATGACATTCTCCCAAGCCGTCAATTCAGGGAAAAGTCGAAGCTCTTGAAAAAGAAGGCTTAACGAATGACGGCGAAGATCGATCCACCGGGACACAGACAACCGCCTTATATCTTGATCGTCAAAATAAATCTGCCCGGAATAATCGTCCCGATAACCATATAAATAACTGCAAAACGAAGACTTTCCCGTGCCCGAAGCAGCCTCTATCAGATAAACCTGACCTCTCTCTAATGTTACGTCTTTTTTCCAGACTTCCGAATCAAGAACATCCCCACTCTCCGAAAAGACATGAGGAAGCACTTGTTTAAAAATAATTTTTTTCATAAAAATCTGACTACATCATTTGTGACGCCATCATCGTCACCCAGTCAAGTATAGAAGCAAAAGCATTCTTACTGTCATCAGACATGAATATTTCGATATTGCCGTTCACCCCGCTACCTGAACTGACCAAATATGTAAAAGGACATTGTTCAAATAACGGGACATACTGTCTTGAAGAATAAGAGCCCATAACCATCGGCATAAGGTTATCGATTCCCTCTTTCATATTAACGATAACGCTATAAGACTGCTTATTGAAAGCCGAAGCATAAGGAGTGTTTGCCATAGACTCCGGCATACCGTTACTAATATTCTCGAATACTTGCGTACTGTTCGTAATGAAAAAATTCTTTTTATTTTCCAACCCGAAATATAACGATGCTTCTCCCATACTCAGTTTATAACGGTTTTTCCCGATCTCTTTTACTCCCAATATACCCAAATTACGTTTTATCAACTCTACGGCATAATCATCATTTACTTGAGCAAAAACAGCCACATCCGGTATTGCAGTCCCCATAAATCCGGAAACATTTCCGGACAAACCGATCACGGATAACAACAGATCCCCATCGATAGAACTTATTATTTTTTTTGTATCTTCACTCTGAATTGCATTCATCTGTGTCTGGGTGAGCCCGGGCAATGCCGAAAGAAACTTATACAGCTTTTGCCCATCCAAATTCATGCCGACAGCATAAAGAGCATTTGCCGGAATTTGTTTCAAGAACTTACCGGACTGTTTTCCTCCCATCTTAAAAATTTCTTCCAGTTTCTTCATCGAATCTTTATCATCAGAACGCAATCCGGATGTTACTTCGATTTTGCCTTTTTGGAAATCACAATACCCGATCGAGTAAAGTGATCCCAACAAAATCCCATCCGGCAAATAAGCGCTATATACCGAACGGAAAAATACCGGCAGAGCCCCCATGCGATACCAATAATTAACGTCTTTTCGTTCCTTCAAAAAAGCAGAAAATTCTCCATTCGACAGAAGACTGTTCTCTCTCTTTTGCGTAAACCATCCGGCCGCCGTTTTACTCTCCAAAATACCTGTCGCATCCTGTCCTATTAACAACAACACCCGGTTTTTGTCAAAAAGACATTTGGCTCTCTGACCGATAAGAGAACTTTCTACATTATCCTCCTTCGATATCGGAGTCGCAACACCTTCGGTCTCCATAGCCTTCATAACTTCTCTCCATTTATCGACATCGGAAATCTTGGCTAAAATACAAAGTACAGGATTTGTCTCTCCGGCAGCAAAACAGACCCAATTATCCGTAAAAGAAAGTCCTGAGATTTCCGGATCTTCTTGTATCTTTTTCCAAAGTTTCACAGTTCCTTCACCCATACCGCTGCTAAAAGCGTTAAAAAGAGATGCGTTTTTTTCTGACTTTATCCAATCGGCAACATCTCCTTTTTCAGATAAAGACTTCATATCAAATGCCATGACAAAGGCGGCATCCGAAGGAATAGTCTGCATATATTCCGATTTTTCACTACATGAGAACAAAAATAAAAAAGTACACAATAGTACGCACAAGCCTGTAAAAGAGATCCGATTTTTCATATTTTTATTTTTTTAGTCTATAACATTCAATCCCGTTTTCAAGTTCTCTAAAATCTCGATAGCCTAGAATCCGTCCAGATTTTCCAATAAGAAAACACTATCAAGTTATTTTTGCGTTTCCTTCCAGAACTGTTTTCTCCCTTTCGTTCGTCTGATAGTCCGTCATCATCTTCATAAAACGACAGAACATCCCCGAAAGAAACATCCAAACCAGACCTGAGCAAAATTCAGGCCGGCCCTTATTGCAAAGGTAGTATTTCCTCATCGAAATGCAATCTTTTAGCATAATAAATA
>NZ_CEWDCG010000054.1:0-15805 GCF_982436375.1 Coprobacter sp.
TATATATGAAAAACAGGGAGATCCCCGCTGAATTACGGGGAATCTCCTTTGTTTGGATATTAGAAATTGGAAATAGAGAAAAGGCGTGTTCTGTATTTTAGCTGTTTAACTTAACTATGAAAATCATAGAACATGTTTAGGATTAATAATTAAATTATAGGTAAGTGCAAATGAGAAAAGTTGGATTAATATTGCTGTCGGCAGTATTATTGTTCGGATCTCCCGATGTTTATGCCAAAAGGGGGAAATCTAAAAAGTCTAAAAAAACGGAAGTTTCGAAAGATTCTTCAGTGAAAAAAGAGAGTAGCAAGTACAAACGGACTTTTAAGACGAAAGCTTGTGAAACGGCGAAAGGTGATTTTCTTACATTACATTGGACTAAAGGGAAAATCTATTTTGAAATGCCTGTAAAATATCTGGGTCGGGAAGTTTTGATTGCTTCTACTATCTCAGGTGCGAGCGACACAGATCTCGGGATGATCGGGTACAAGCCTAAACCGCCGATGCATGTGAAATTTGTCAAGATGGACAGTCTTATCTGTATGTCGAAGGTAAATGTCGCTCCACGATATGATGAAGGAGATGCAGCAATGAAAAAGGCTATTGGTATCAGTACTTTAGATCCGATTCTGAATACAATGCCTGTTTTTTGCTATACTCCTGACAGTTCGGCGGTTGTATTCGATATGACTACTCTTTTTACCGGATCGAACGACCAATTATCTCCTATGTCGAATGGCGGTGGTGTAGTAAGTGTTTCAGGTACTTTCAATTCTAAAGCTTCGACTGTGACAGGAATAAAAGCATTTGAAGACAATGCTTCTATCAAATCGTATATGTCTTATTCGGTTTCGACAAAACTGATGGGTATGTACATATTATCACAGAATGTTCCGGTGACATTTCAGGTAACCCGTACGATTCTGCTTTTACCGGAACAAAAAATGCGTCCTCGTGTTTCAGATTCGCGAATAGGTATTTTTAATACAAACCGTTTGAATTTTGATAAAAATGAAGATTTTATCAAAACCTATTCGATGATTCATCGTTGGAATTTACAGCCTAAAGATACTGCGGCTTATTTACGCGGTGAGTTGGTAGAACCGGTGAAGCCGATTGTTTTTTATTTAGATGACGCTTTTCCTGCAGCTTGGGCTAAAGGTGCGCGTATGGGTATTCTTCGCTGGAATAAAGCATTCGAAAAAATCGGTTTTAAGAACGTGATTCAGATTCTTGATTTCCCGAAAGATGATCCTAATTTTGATCCAGACAATTTAAAATATTCTTGTATTCGTTATGTTCCGGCACGAGTTATGAATGCTATGGGGCCGTCATGGGTAGATCCTTCTACCGGAGAAATTATCAATGCATCGGTATTGGTTTATCATGATGTGGTCAAACTGTTAAATCAATGGCGTTTTGTACAGACTGCACAAGTCGATGAAAGAGCTCGGAGTAAGAAAATGGATGAAGATATGATTACCGAATCTATTGCCTATATTTTAGCTCATGAAGTTGGACACTGTCTCGGATTTATGCACAATATGGCAGCATCTGCCGCTTTCCCGGTCGATTCTTTACGTTCGGCAAGCTTTACCCAGAAATACGGAACTACGCCTTCTATTATGGATTATGCCCGTTTCAATTATGTCGCTCAACCGGGAGATAAGGGGGTCAAACTTACTCCTCCCGATTTAGGTGTATATGATTATTATTTGGTAGAATATGCTTATAAACCGATCTTTAAAGCAAAAGATGAGATGGAAGAGATTCCGTATCTCGAAGCTATGATCGATGCAAAAGCAGGAGATCCGCTTTATCGTTACGGAAGACAACAAGTTTCAGGCCGTTATGATCCGAGCGCCGTGGAGGAGGATCTTGGCGATGATGCGATCAAGGCATCCGATTACGGTGTAAAGAATTTGAAATATATTCTTGCTCACATGAATGAATGGATAACAGATGAAATGGATCCGGACGGTTCATACCGGGAGATGACTTATGAGAACTTGGCTAAACAATATGACCGCTATTTCCGCCATGTTATGTTGAATATCGGAGGAATTTATTTGACCGATTTGAAAGCCGGTACTCCGGGCGAAAGAGTTCGGGCAGTAGAAAAATCGAAACAAAAGGCCGCTCTTAAATGGGTGATAAACGAGTTGAAAAATTGTGATTGGTTAGACAATGAAGAAGTGACAAAGAACTTCGGATTAAGAGTTGGATTAGCTCCGATTATGAGATACTATACGGGACTTGAATTATTTAACTCATATAGCAATGTTATTTTCTCGTCTCATATTGCCGGTAAAGAGGGATATTCTCCTAAAGAATACTTTGATGATCTTTATTCTTTGGTTTGGGAAAGTGCCATAAAGAAAAATCATGTACCCGAATCTGACCGTATGTTGCAACGTCTTTTCTTGGAAAGAGCTGTTTATGTAGCAGGTAAAGCAACCAAACCTTTGCAAAAAGTAGGATTGACCGACGAAAATAGTGTTGCTGCGGCTTATGCTCCGTCTGTTGACGAGATTATCACTATGGGATTGGATGAAAGCGGAGTTGTAGAACGCTATAAAGATGTCTTGCGTGAATTGGAAATGAAAGAAGGTTCAGGTGTTGTCGCACGCAAAATGGCTCAAGATGAGATCGGCTATGGCTACGGTTGGCAATATAGAGTAAATTTGAGAAGTATAGATAATTCGAAAGATCTGTTATTCGGTCAACTTTTACGTGTTCAATCTTTATTGAAGGCACGAATGGGTGCTGTCGATACCGATACAAAAGCTCATTTTAAAGCTATGCTGTATTTAATTGAAGAAGCTTTAGATGCAAGATCTAAATAAATAGGTTTTGAACGGTTCGGAAAGGAAATAAGAATTTCTTTCCGAACCTGACCTTTTCCTAAACTATGCAAGATTTGTAAGATTGTAGGTTATATCGTTCCGGATACTGAAACCTGAACTGATTCCGGATTCTAATTTTATGTAAAATAGTCGAACATGTTTTCTCTGAACGGGGAAAGATTATAAAAACTCAGAAATTATATGTTATACACTTTTGTTCTGAGACGGTGGTTGAAGAGAGTTTTGCTGTTATCTGTTTTAATGATGATAACCAGCTTAATCAATGCTCAAACCCCTCCTAAAAATGAAAATAAACAAACTTCAGATAAGAAAGAGCAACCTAAAACCCAGCGTGTTACGGTTATCGGTACGGTACTTGATAGTAAAGAAGAGCCGTTACCGGGGGTTGTTGTGAAAGTAAGAGGAACAACACAGGCGGTAGCTACGGATGTTGACGGGCGGTTTATCATACAGATTCCTAAATCGGATAAAGACATATTTCTTGATTTTTCGTTTGTAGGTATGTTGCCGCATTCTATTAAGGTTGTAAAGCCTGAACGTAAGTTAATTGTTCACTTAAAAGAAGATAATGTCGCTTTAAGTGAGGTTGTGGTAAATGGTTTTTTTGCGCAAGATAAGAAAACTTTTACGGGAACTGCGACGACGTTACAGCGTGATGATTTGTTGAAGGTTTCCAGTACGAACGTTTTGAAAGCGATTACGGCACTGACCCCTAATATGAAGATTGTAGAGAATAATGTAGCGGGGTCAAATCCTAATGTAGTTCCTGAACTGATAATTCGTGGTGCTAACTCTTTGGCTATTAGTGGAGAGCAGGGAATTAATAACCCGTTGGTAATATTAGATGGAGTAGAGATTTCTATGGAAGAGCTTTATGATATGGAGATCAATGAAATAGAATCTGTTACGATATTAGAAGATGCTTCGGCTACGGTACTTTACGGTGAACGGGCTGCCAACGGTGTAATTTTGGTAGAACGTGTCAGGGCAAAGGATAGTAAAGTGCGTTTACGTTATAGTTTTACTCCGACATTTGCTTATGCCGATCTTTCTTCGATGAACTTGACCAATGCCGATCAGAAGTTGGAACTGGAACGCCTTGCCGGTCTTTATGATACCGATGATGGTTCTTTAGATCAGGCATATGCATATAAATTGGAAAATATTCGGAAAGGGATCAATACAGAGTGGTATAAAGCTCCGTTGCGGTTCGCTTTCAGCCATTCCCATTCTTTGACACTTACCGGTATGGGGCAAAATTTATCTTATTCGGCGGGACTTAGCTTTAGAGATACTTATGGTATTATGAAAGGAGACTATCGTCGTAATTACGGATTCAATATAAATTTCGGTTATCGGTTGACTGATAAGTTGACTATCTCTTTTACCGGAAGTTATGGATTGGGCGGAAGTAAGAGTTCTCCTTATGGAGATTATTCCACATATAGTAAAATGAATCCGTATGAACCGATTTATGATGAATACGGGGAATATATCAAAGAATATTATTTCGATCCTTTCGATCCTTCCGGATCAGAAAAAAAAATCGAAAATCCTTTGTATAATGCGACTTTATCGAGTTTTAGTAAAAATCAGAGCCGGAATATGAAAAACTCGGTAATGATACGTTGGGATATCGTACCTCAATTCTATGTTACCGGACAAATAAATTATTCTTCAGATTACAGTCAGTCCGATGTATATGTTTCTCCGGATGATTCTCAATATCTGTCAACGGTAAATCCTGCCGAAAAAGGTTCTTATACGATCTCCGGAACAAATAATTCGGCATGGGACGGAAAATTTACAGCCAGTTATAGAAAACAGTTTAAGGATGTCGGGTTTTCTGTTAACGCAGGTTGTTCAAGTATATCTTATAAATACTCCAGTGATTTTTCTGCACAAGGGATCGGGTTTATGAAGGATAATTTGAATGACATTAAATTTGCTATGGGATATACCAAGAATGGAAAACCGAGTGGTGATGAGAATATCAGCACAAGTGTAGGATTTTATGGAAATACGACGATCGTTGTTTTAAAACGATATATTATAGACGGGAATCTTTCTTATTCGGGAAATTCTTCGAACGGTGCAAATAAGCGTTTCGGACCGTTCTGGTCGGTTGGTGCTCGTTGGAATATCCATGAAGAGAAATTTTTTAGAAAGAGTTGGCTGAATGATTTGAGCCTCCGTTGGAATATGGGATCTACGGGAAATGCCGGGTTTAGTGCAAAACAGGCGGTAACCCGATATCAATATGATCAGGATAATGATTATTATACAGGAGTCGGTGCTACCCCGATAAATATGGGAAATCCGTTATTGAAGTGGCAAAAAACCTTGAAGAATACATTTGCGATAAATACTCGTATGTTTCAAGATCGCCTCTCGTTTAATTTTAGTTTCTATTTAGATAAGACTTTTGATATGTTAGTACCCATCGATTTGCCTCCTTCGGTCGGGGTATCCAGTGTGAAAGTCAATATGGGAGAATTATTGAATAAAGGACTTAGTTTTAGTTTGTCCGGAAGAATTTTGCAAACAAAAGACTGGTATCTGAGCTCTTATATCAACGGGTCTCATAATTTCGATAAAATAACGAAGATCAGCGATGCCTTGGAAAAAACCAATCAAGGAGGAGATACCGGGACTAAACCTAAACTTCTTTACAAAGAGGGCGGTTCTCAGTATGATATATATGCTGTGCGTTCTGCCGGTATCGATCCGGCTACTGGGCAGGAAATTTTTATTACCAAGGATGGACATTATACTTTGAAATATAATGAAGATGATAAAGTTGCTGTGGGAAATGAAAATCCTATATTGAAGGGAAGCTGGGGAATGACATTGGCGTACAAAGGATTCGGATTGAATCTTACTTCGAGCTATACGTTTGGCGGAGATATTTACAATTCGACGATTGCCGATGCTGTTGAGAATATTGATCCTTATTTCAACGTTGACGTTCGAGCTTTTACCGATCGATGGAAACAACCGGGAGACCATACGCGTTTTCTCGGATTGGGTGAGAAAAAAGAGACCTATCGTTCTGAAAGGTTTGTAGAAAAGAAAAATGAATTTTATCTGTCGAATATAACTTTCACGTACGAGTTGCCTAAGTCGTTTCTGAAAAAAATCAAATTGGAGAGATTAGTTGTCGGAATTGCTTACGACGACGTATTCAGAATTTCGTCGGTAAAAATGGAAAGAGGTACTTCATATCCTTACCAACGAAGTCTGAATCTTATATTCCGACCGACTTTCTGATAAACGTGTTGTCAATTTATTTTATCAAAGAATATGAAAACAATAAAATATATCAAACTCCTGCTTTGTGTGACGGTATTGCCGTTGTTGTTGGCAAGTTGTGCAAATTTCTTGGATGTTAATCCGAAGGCGGAGGTGCTTGATAAAGATCTTTTTGAAACGGATGAAGGTGTTGAGGATGCTCTTTATGGGGTATATACGACTTATCGGTCTAATGAGATTTATGGAAAATATATATCCATACTTTATCCGGAAGCTATGTCTTTAAATTTTTCCGCAAAAGGCGGTGGAGGCTTAGACTACCTTGCTCATGCCGATTTTGAGAATGCTTCTGCACGTTCTTTGTGTAATGCTACATGGAAAAAATCTTATCAGGCTATCGGTTATGTAAATAATATAATACAGAATTTGGAGGCAATCAGTCCGACAAAGTTCAGATATTATAATTTGTATAAGGGAGAAGCTTTGGGACTGCGGGCAATGTTGCATTTTGACTTACTAAGGCTATTTGCCGTGGATTATAATGCTAATGACAGGGAAGCTTGGAATAAAGCTATACCTTATGTCACGCGTTACTCCTATGATATCACTCCATTTTATACGGTAGGTGAGGTATATAATAAAGTGATAAAGGACTTGAAAGATGCTGAAGTTTGTTTAGAAGAGGATCGGCAGTTGGTTCAGGCAGAACGCACTAATATCGGTAGTTCTTTTACCGATTGTCGGGTTATTCACATGAACCTTTATGCTGTACAGGCTCTTTTGGCTAGAGTATATTGGATGAAACAGGATATGGATAGTGCAGCAATTTATGCCAAGAAAGTAATCGACAGTCAAAAGTTCCCGTTGATGACATCTTCTGATTTTGTTCAATTCGAGAGGGGGGTGTTAAATATGAAAGAGACGATTTTCGGACTTTATGCACCTACCTATGCTTCAAATTGTTATTCGATATTCGGGAAAACAGGCAGTACGGACATGTTAACGTTAAATCCTGATTATGAAAATTGGTATAGAGATACACAAGGACCTACACCGGAAGGTTCTGATTTACGTTTGTCTGCATGGTTCGGTTCTACATTGGAGGTAAGTCCGGCTTGTGTGAAAATGATCAATTCGATGTTCGATAGCGGTTCTACCGATTCACAATATTCAGGAGATTCGTATCTTGGAGTAAGTTTGATTCGAGTTCCGGAGATGTATTATATCATGGCAGAGGCATTGCTTGAAAAAGATCCTCAGCAAGCGATGGCTTATTTTGATAAGGTGATCGAATCGCGAGGCATGGTCAAATTTGCCGATCGTGCCGAGGGCGGAATTACAGCAGACGATATTTATATTGAACGGCGAAAAGAATTTTATGGAGAAGGGCAGCAGTGGTTCAATATGAAGCGTTTGAAGAAAGATATTCAGATCAGCGAGTCGAATATACTGGACGGTCGTTTGGATAGAAACTATAGAATGTTGATCCCGAATGATGAGGATTTGCGTGATAATTATGAGTAAATTCATTATAATATAGAGTAAAGATATGGACAGAATAAAAAAATATGAAACAGGAATAGTCGGGAGTTTTTTACTGTCGCTGCTTTTGCTGTTCAGCTCTTGTCAGAATACGGGTCTTATGTATGATGTTTCTCAGCCGGGTACTGTGTACTTTGTAAAAACAGCATCGGCCGATGCTCCGGTGTGTTCGTTTGTTTTTGAAGCTGAGGATGAGATAACTTATGAAGTCCCGGTAAAACTGATGGGGATGCCTTGCAATTATGATCGGGAATTTGTAGTGACATTAAAACAAGATACAATGACTACGATAAAGGCGGGAGGTGTCAGCTATCCTGTCGAAACAGCCGAATTGGGAAAAGATTTCGATATGGGAAATTTGATTATACCAGCAGATTCTATCATGGGAAAAATCGTATTTACATTGCATCGCATTCCGGAGATGCAAAATACCTATCGAAGTGTGTTGATGGAAATCGGTACGAATGAAAATTTTATACCGTTATACGGAGATTATTATCGGTTCTTTATATCCGATGGTGATGTGCCTCTTCCGACATGGTGGAACAACGGAGGTACAGGTACGGGACTCATTGAAGGGTGGCAAATGTATATCGGTAAGTTTTTCCCGGAAAAATTCAGGCTGATGCTTGAATATTATTGGGATATGGAGGAAACACAACCTGAATTTTATGAAGAAGCTGTAAATAAGTATGGCAAATATCTGGATAAAGAGGGTATTACGGCCGGATTTTATCAAAAAGACAATCCTGCTGTCTGGGCTAAGTATGTTCTGATCCCGTTGTATGAGCATTATAAGGCGAACCCTATTCCGAATGATTGTCCTTTTGCCGAGTCCGGCAATCAAGGCGAGTTTTGGCGTGATCCGGTTGCGTTGTACAGATGATATTATTTAATTGTAAAATATTTTTCTTATGCGGAAAATTAATATATGTTTTTTGATACTGCTGTTGTTGACAGGATGTTACGGTGTGGAAGAGCAAGAACTGACTCCGTTGGCAGAATTGACAATCGGTAATCCTACCGATGTGATTAATGCCGATTTGGGGATCGAATTGGTTTTTGATGCTCAGGTATCCAGTGCAAATGACCAAACGGTAAAATATGAATGGGCTTATGGCACTCCGAACCCGTCTTCTTCGGCTGTATATCCTATAAAAGGTGATCTGAAAGTAATCTCGACAGATCCTAACATAAGATATACGTTTACCCGTGTCGGCAATTATATTATGCGGTTGAAGATAGATAACGGCGAGTCGATTGTCTTCAAATTCTATACTTTAAATGTCAATTCGGGGTTGGACGAAGGTATCTTGATCTTGAATACCGATGATCAGGATCATAGTTTGTTGACATTTATTAAAACCCGAACTCCGGAAGAGGAAGAAGAAGGAGCGCAGGAAATATATGAAGATATTGTCGGGATGATAAATCCGGGTATTGAAATAACAAAAGGTGTCGATCTTTATATCGCCAATAAGAATTCAGAAGGTAACTATCCCGATCTGGTCGTTTCTTCGGCCGATGACAAAGGTTCGATTATCAGTATGGATCCCCGGAATTTTGAATTGAAGAAAGTTTTAAAAGTCGAGGAACTTTATCCCGGTGTAAAATGCCTCAATTTTGCCGGATTTTCTTCGTCTGCCAGTGGCCGATATACGATGATGAACGGAACGGACGGAGCCATTTATCGGTATGACCTGTTGACAAATGATGTTGCGCTTCGTACGGATTCGAGAAATTTAGGGGTCGAAAAAGCTTATTATGGCACATTTGATGACGATCATTATCATTTCTTCTATAAAGAATCGGTAATTTATGCTCCAAGCTATGCTAAGATCGATAGTACATCGGTTGCAAACGGATCGTCATTGACCGATTACAAAATCGTAAACATGGTTTTCAGAAGAAGAGGTTCAAGAGAATTATGGGTAATTACTCGTCGCAAGTCCGATAACAATATTGTATTGCACAAGATGTCCAGTACTTTTACTCAATATGCCAAACGGTTGGATTATGCTGAGACAGAACCTATGGCTATGGATGAAAATTCGGTAATGATTACCACACGGAGATCGGCGCAGATGTACTATAATTATGACAACAAGGTTTATCGTTGGGATTACGCATCCCGTATTCCGACAATAAATTCGAAGCCTGCTATTACTCCTCCTGCAGGGGAAGAAATAACTACTTTGGGACGTAGTTATGATGAGAACTATCTCTATGTAGGTACTTATAACCCTGCTAGATCAGGGAAAAAAGGAAGCCTGTATATTTACGATTTTGCGACCCAAAATTTGGTGAAGAGTTACGAAGGAATTGTCGATAAGCCTGTAAAAATTCTTTATAAATATAGGATGTAAAAGATAGAAGATTAATCAGGTCGGGCAGAAAATTTCTTTTTTGCCCGACCGTAAAAATTGACAGTGTATGAAAAAGAATTTACTAATTGCTTTGTTTGCCCTTTGTGCGTATAGTTTGTATGCTGACGGGCAGGTGGTGACTCTGGACAGCATTATGACCAGAGATGCGTATGACGATTTGTGGAAATCGGAAAAATATACTTATGACGAGAAACAACAGGTTGTGAAGTATATCAAATGGGATAATACGGGAAGCAGTCTGAAACAGGATAGTACCTTTTATCGCTATGATGCGCAGGGAAACATGATTTTTCGTGAGAAATGGACATACCCGCGTACTTCAAGGTATCTCGGATGGAAAGGCTCTTCTCGGGAAGAGAATGAATATTATGCGGATGGGAAACTTTATAAGGAAAAAAATTGGAGCTATTTTCAACCGAATGCCGATACCGAAGGGGAATGGTATGCCAATATGGGATATACCTATACTTATTATGATGATGGGAGTATTCATACTAAGTTGATGTCAAGTGGAGGCTATAAAGATGGTGCTCCGTTACCTTATAAGGATAAATTGATGTATGTTTATACCTATGACGATCAAGGACGTGTAATATTGGAAGAAACCTACGATAAAAGTGCTTCAGAAGAATGGACGGAAAAAAGTAGCCGAAAAACTTTTGAATATAGTAATGATAGACTGGAAGATGCTTCTCTTGAGTTATATGAAAATTATGAAAATGGGGAATGGATACCTTCCAGTAAGACAATCAGAGCGTTTGACGATTCCGATAATTTGACACTTATAGAGTATTGGTCTTATGATGAAACTTTAAAAAAATGGGAAGGCTCTTCGAAAATCGAATATACTTTGAATACAAAAGGAGATATACTTGGTTATTTAGATTATGGGTGGGAAAATGATAATTGGATGGTTTCAAAAAAATCGGAGAATCAATTTGATGATAACGGAAATAAAATTCTTACCCATATCTGGTTAGTTGAAGATGAAGGTAGCCTGAAAGATTTTACCGAGACGGAATATGGATATGATGATCAAGGACGGCAAAATATGTCAGCTTATTATACTTATTCGAACGGTTCGAAAAAAGGTTCTTTAAAATCTGAATATGTTTTTAATGATAAGGATCAGGAAATTGAAAAAACTACTTATCAGTGGAGTACGTTTGATAATAATTGGGAAGGGAAAAAGAAAGAAACCACTACCTATAATGAAAATGACGATATCGCATCTATAAAAGAGGATGTTTTTGACGGGTTCGAATACATGGACCAATATGTACATACATATTATTATACGGTTCATAATACCGGAGGTATTTCTGAAGCGAAGTCCGACACGATGAATTTTAAAGTTATGGTACAAACCGGTACTATACAGGTTGAAGTATCGGATGACAGCCCGGTTTCTTTTTATGACTTGAACGGTAAATTGATAAAGAGCAATAGTACGATATGTAGTTCTTTGTCGGCGGGTGTATATGTTGTAAAAGTCGGTGTTAATGCTGTTAAAGTAATGGTCCCTTAATTATTATTTCGAGAAGAATAGAGCCAAAAAGTCCGGATATATTATCGGATTTGGATAGGCTTTTAAAATAATACATCGCAAAAATAAATTTGAGAAAAGCGTAATGAATTAGCATAAATAGCTTTCGTTACGCTTTTTTTGTATTAAGGCATAGAAAACCTTATTGTAGCCAAATTGCACAGAAGTCCGGTCATCGGTTCATTATACTCTATGAGAGGGTGTAGTAGATTTCATCGTTTTTCTGCGCAATGGAAAAACGAAAGAATAAAATTGTAATATACTCATTACGCAGAAATACAAAAAAGCGCTGTTCTTCATAAACGATAAATGGTGCTTTTTTGTAACTTTATAGCCTATTTTAATCGATTATACATTCAAAAATGGAAATAGAAAAATTACAATATTTATCAGATGAAATTTTAGATGAGTTGTTGATAGTATGGGAAAAGTCTGTACGTAGTTCTCATCATTTCTTAAAAGAAGAAGATATAGAATATTTCCGACCTTTAATTCGAAATCAATATTTTCCGGCAGTTGAACTTTTTGTAATACGAAATGAAATCAGACAAATTGTCGCTTTTATGGGGTTAAGTGATGATATGTTAGAAATGTTGTTTGTACTGCCTGAAGAGCAAGGATATGGTTATGGCAAAGGATTAGTGGATTATGCGATCAACAAATGTAATATCTATAAAGTAGATGTGAATGAAGATAACGAACAGGCTTATCAATTTTATTTGCATATGGGGTATGAAGTCATAGGACGAGATGAATATGATTCTTCAGGTAAACCTTTTCCTATTCTACACTTACAACAGCCGTCAAATCGTTGAAAGTGAAATTAATTTCCAGAGATATTTATCTGTTTTTATGAGGGTGAATCTTTTTTATCCATTTGAAAGATGGCTTCAGAGCCATACGTACCAGTAAAAAATTGATCGGAAGAATAACAATCCAAACAGGCATAGGGGCATACGCTTTGGGTACACCGAGAAATATGAATAAATTGAAACAAGATATTTGCAACAGATAGTTAATGACATGACTTCCGCAAAATCGGATTGCGTTTTTAACCGAAGGTTTGGTTTTGAATGTGTAGTAGTTCGATAATAAGAAGTTACAGACAAAACTGATAATGAATCCGGTAGTATAAGCAATGTTTAAAGAGAGAAAATTGCTTAGTGCTAAATAAATGCTATAATGTATGACCGTAATGATCGTACCGGTGACAATGAAGCGGAAAAGTTCACGGTAACGAAGCTTTTGTTTCATAAACGGCATTAATTCTAACTTAATAAATATTCGTTTTTGTGGAACTATGAATTATAAAATTCTGACAAATGTAATGTAAAAAGATTAGATACACAATTTTATTACCGATTTGCTTTATATTTTGTAGTATGATTTTTTTAAGAGCTTTTTGGAAGCTTGTTGTCGGTTGATTGATGTATCCTGTTTACAGGAATAGTTGTTAAACAGTTAATTGAATGTGGAAATTTACAATGGATTTTTTTAGAGAATTGGGAGATATGAAGTTCAATAAAAGGGCATTTCATTTTATTGCAATAAAGCCTGATCTCACCATTTACTACATCCTTCAAAATGGCTTTAATAAACTCTTGAACATCGATAGACAATATCTATAGTTCTGTTATCTTGTTTATATTCATATTTTAATTGTGAAATACGACTTTTGAGGGAGAAATATTACTGTTTGTAGATGAAGCCATCAGAAGTAATAAGGATCTGTATTAGTATCAAAGGCATAGCAACCATGAACCCCATAAACGCAAAAAGCGTGCAACTCATTGAGCTGCACGCTTTTTACTATTTATTGTTACTGTCTTTTATCGCAGTTTATTTGACTTCCTCAAAGTCAACATCGGTTACGTGATCACCGTTGTTGTCATTGTTCGGAGCTGATTGTTGCTGCTGTTGAGCGCCAGCTTGTTGCTGTGCTCCTCCTTGTTGAGCATTATACAAATCTTGGGCTGCCGATTGAAGGGCAGTGTTTAATTCGGTTGTTGCCGAATCTATGCCGACCATGTCTTGAGATTTGTGAGCTTCTTTCAATTTAGAAAGAGCACTTTCGATAGCAGACTTTTTGTCAGCCGGTATTTTATCACCCATTTCACTCAACTGTTTTTCAGTTTGAAAGATCAGAGAATCTGCGTGGTTCAATTTGTCGATACGTTCTTTTTCTTTAGCATCAGCATCGGCATTTGCTGCAGCCTCTTCTTTCATCCGTTTGATTTCTTCTTCTGTCAAACCGCTTGAAGCTTCGATACGGATGCTTTGTTCTTTACCGGTTCCTTTATCTTTTGCAGATACGTTCAATATACCGTTGGCATCGATATCGAATGTTACTTCGATTTGAGGAACACCACGCATAGCAGCGGGGATTCCATCGAGATGGAAACGTCCGATTGTTTTGTTATCTTTTGCCATAGGACGTTCACCTTGCAGTACATGTATTTCTACAGAAGGCTGATTATCTACGGCGGTAGAGAATACTTCCGATTTACGTGTCGGAATAGTCGTATTCGCATCGATTAATTTCGTCATGACGCCACCGAGAGTCTCGATACCTAAAGAAAGCGGGGTAACATCCAACAACAATACATCTTTGACATCTCCTGTCAATACAGCACCTTGAATAGCAGCACCGACAGCAACGACTTCATCGGGATTTACACCTTTTGAAGGAGCTTTGCCGAAGAATTTTTCGACGATAGCCTGTACTGCCGGAATACGAGTAGAACCACCGACAAGGATTACTTCATTTATATCAGAAGCACTTAATCCTGCATCTTTCAAAGCCTGACGACAAGGTTCGATAGTCGCCTGAATCAATTTGTCTGCCAGTTGTTCGAATTTAGCACGGGTTAGAGTTTTCACCAAGTGTTTG
The DNA here is from genome assembly GCF_982436375.1 of Coprobacter sp. Classification (NCBI taxonomy): domain Bacteria; kingdom Pseudomonadati; phylum Bacteroidota; class Bacteroidia; order Bacteroidales; family Barnesiellaceae; genus Coprobacter; species Coprobacter sp. The sequence continues at coordinate 14,485 of NZ_CEWDCG010000054.1, forward strand.
GGCACTCCGTTCACAGGCATAATATACGGCAAGTTTATCTCAGTAGAAGTCGTACTCGATAGTTCGATTTTCGCTTTTTCAGCAGCCTCTTTCAGACGTTGTAAAGCCATCGGATCTTTGCGTAAATCTACGCCTTCTTCTTTCTGGAACTCATCGGCGAGCCAGTCGATGATAACATGGTCGAAGTCATCACCCCCAAGGTGAGTATCACCGTTTGTGGATTTTACTTCGAATACGCCGTCTCCTAATTCGAGGATAGAAATATCGAATGTACCTCCACCTAAGTCGAATACGGCGATCTTCATGTCTTTATTAGCTTTATCGAGCCCGTATGCCAAAGCTGCGGCAGTCGGCTCGTTTACAATACGTCTTACGTTCAATCCGGCGATTTCTCCGGCTTCTTTAGTCGCTTGACGTTGAGCATCGTTAAAATATGCCGGAACGGTAATAACGGCTTCGTTTACTTCCTGGCCTAAATAGTCTTCGGCTGTTTTTTTCATTTTCTGAAGAATCATAGCCGAAATTTCCTGAGGAGAATAAAGACGTCCGTCAATATCGATTCTCGGAGTATTGTTTTCGCTCTTGACAACCTTATAAGGAACACGAGCTATTTCGGAAGCTACTTGATCATAAGTTTCTCCCATGAAACGTTTAATGGAGAAAATCGTACGTGTAGGGTTGGTGATCGCCTGACGTTTTGCCGGGTCTCCGACTTTACGTTCACCTCCGTCTACGAATGCGACAATAGAAGGAGTCGTTCTACGACCTTCGCTGTTCGCAATAACAACCGGTTCTGAACCTTCCATAACGGAAACACAAGAGTTGGTTGTTCCTAAGTCTATTCCAATAATTTTTCCCATCGTAATTATTTTTTTAATTGTTTATATTCTTGATTTTAATTTGTATCGTTTGTCTGATCGGAGTATTGATTTATCCGTACCTTTTAAACGGTAGCACAAGTAGTGTATCAAATCATGTGCCAGAAAAAATGAGTTTATGTTTCCATTTTTTTGTCAGTTTGTACGGCTATTTTACCAAATATTTGTCATATTTTTCTGTCGAATTGGCAGAATTTAAGTAAAAAATAAATTCTATATTCATTCTTTCATCAGGGTTGACCGGATAGATTTCTAACAAATTCGGAAAGAAATAGTTTACACCGGAACAGCCTGTTTTTTAATTTGGTATTTGTCGTGAAAATCATTTACGATATGTCGGACGGAACTGATATGGAAATGTTTTAAATCACGAGATTGAGATTAACGGATAAACGCTTTTCTGAAGTCGGTGGAATCGTAAAGAAGTCTTGGACGTATTGAAA
>NZ_CEWDCG010000055.1:0-15675 GCF_982436375.1 Coprobacter sp.
AAGTGAATATCGTCTATAACCAGAACTTGCCGAGCCTTACTACCTTCAAACGGACCAACGATTCCTGCAGCCTCTAACTGATCCATAATACGTCCTGCACGATTATATCCAATAGAGAATTTTCTTTGAATTAGCGATGTTGATCCTTGTTGATTAGCCACGATAAGTCGAGCAGCTTCTTCAAACATAGGATCTCGGTCTTTCAAATTGACATCTGTTAATCCGGATTCTCCGTTTTCCCCCACATATTCCGGTAATAAATAAGCTGTAGGATATGATTCTTGATCTCCTATATATTCACAAATTTTTTCTACTTCTGGAGTATCGACAAATGCAGATTGTACACGAATCAGATCACTGCCTTGTGAAAACAATAAGTCTCCACGCCCGATTAGCTGATTTGCTCCGGGACAATCGAGAATCGTTCTCGAGTCAATCATAGAAGAAACTTTAAATGCTATACGAGCCGGGAAATTTGCCTTAATCACTCCTGTAATAATATTAGTTGAAGGGCGCTGAGTCGCAATAATCATGTGAATACCGACGGCTCGTGCCAATTGTGCTATACGGGCGATCGGGAGTTCAACCTCTTTTCCTGCTGTCATTATCAAATCCCCAAATTCGTCAACAATTACTACAATATAAGGCATATACCGATGTCCGTTATTGGGATTTAATCTCCGTGCGATAAATTTAGAGTTATACTCTTTTATGTTACGGGTATGGGCCTTTTTCAATAGATCGTATCGGTCATCCATTTCTTTTGTAATAGAATTCAACGTTTGAACGACCTTTGTCACATCCGTGATAATAGCCTCGTCACCATCTGGTAATTTTGCCAAAAAATGTCTTTCTATGTTTGCATAGATATTGAATTCTACTTTTTTAGGGTCTATCAACACAAACTTTAGTTGTGCAGGATGTTTTTTGTATAGCAAAGACGTAATAATAGCATTTAATCCTACAGATTTCCCCTGTCCCGTAGCACCTGCAACAAGGATATGAGGCATTTTGGCAAGATCCACCATAAAAATCTCATTGGTAATAGTCTTTCCTAAAGCAACAGGAAGATCAAATTTACATTCTTGAAATTTTTTCGAGGCAATAACAGAATACATCGAAACTATTTGCGGATCCTTATTGGGCACTTCAATACCGATAGTTCCTTTCCCCGGGATAGGAGCGATAATTCGAATTCCTAAAGCTGCCAGGCTTAGAGCTATATCATCTTCCAAATTTCGTATTTTTGAAATCCGAACACCCGGCTCTGGAACAATCTCATAAAGAGTGATAGTCGGACCAACTGTCGCTTTAATCGAACTAATGCGGATTCCGTAATTTTCAAGGGTTTCGATAATTCGATTTTTATTCGCGTTTTGTTCATCCATATCGATCTGACGATCATTCCCTTCATACTTATTTAAAAGATCGAAAGATGGGGCTTTATAACGTGAAAGGTCTAAAGTAGGATCGTATTCTCCCAATTCTTCACTGTTCGATATTTCTTCCTCCTCTTGAACATTTTCCTCTATCACAAATTCCGGTTCTCCCGATCTATCTTCCTGAATTGTATCTTCTTTAACTAATGTCTCTTCTTGTTTTGGTACAATCTCAAAAAAGTTTTCTTCATGATGATCTGTTTTGTCGGTACAACCTTCAGATTCAACCATATCAGGTTCATCTTCAATATCAGAATTTAATACTTCAGAAATTGAAATTGGTTTATTTACTAAATCTTTATTCTCAAGAGATGTTTGATAGATTTTATTATCCTCTGATTCTGAAACTTCAATATCCTTTTTTCGTTTAATATCTAATAAAAATATTTTACGTAAGAATGGTACGGTTTTGGCACTTATTGCGACCAAAAATATCAATACCCCCGTAAAGATGAACAATAAAGTTCCTGTCCATCCGATATTTGCTTGTAATAACAGTGTCATGTAATAACCATGATACCCCCCTAAAAAAAGATATGAATCTTTATAATTATCAATAAAAAAGAATCCGCAAATCAAAGAGCCTAAGATAATAAGAGAACAAGTATAAACTAATGATTTTGTAATTGAAAAATTTTTAACTTTCATCAGTTTTAAACCGACTTTAGCAATAAAAAAAGAAATAAAGAATGCGGATATTCCGACCCATTGGTTAATAAGCAAGTCGGATAAATATGCACCAAAAGCTCCTGTCCAATTACGTATTTCATTCTTTATACTGCTCAATTCGCTTAATGGTAAATTCTCTAATTTACTTTGATCCGCATTTCCTGTATAAAAAAATGAAAGAAAGGCAATAAACAGATATACTCCGAACATTACACAGAGAATACCTATCACAAAATGAGTTCTTTCACTTTTTAGGAAGACCGATATTTTTTTTGAAATAGAATCTTCTTTGTTAGAAGATACTTTTTCTGTTTTTTTCTTAATCATGCTTTTTATCAACGTGTATTTATCTCAGACAAAAATACGAAAAAGTTTTAATTATATTTCCTCGTTGGTGTTTATGATTTTTTCCAAAAATACGGACTAAAAAGAATCAATACCGTAAATAATTCTAATCGTCCGATCAGCATATCAAAAGACAGTACCCATTTACCTAACGTAGGGATAATTTCAAAAGAAAAGTCAGAACTCATTCTTCCGAATCCAGGACCTACATTACTAAGACAAGAAAGTGTACATCCGAAAGATTCTTCAAACGACAGTCCTAAAGACGATAATACAAGGGCACTTATTGCCACAACCAGCACATATACGAAAAGAAATGCCAATATTTTAGACACAAGATCATAAGATATAACACGCCGGTTAATTCGAACAGGAACAACTGCATTAGGATGGAGATGCCGATAAAATTCATTTGCTGTATTTTTTAACACAACAACCATTCGTATAGTTTTAGCTCCACCACTCGTAGATCCGGCACAAGCTCCAAAAAACATAACACAAAATATAACAACATTAAAGAATGGTCCCCACTTAGCAAAATCGGCTGTAGCAAATCCCGTAGTCGTAATACATGTCGATACCTGAAAAAGTGCTGTACGAATTGTTTTTTCGGCATTCCCGTATATTTGTCCGCTAATAAATAATCCTGCAGCAATAGCGGCTGTGGCTAATAAAACAACAAATAAAAACCATTTGGTTTCTTCATCTTGCAATAACTTTTTATAATCGCCCAGAGCGGCATGATAAACTAACGAAAAATTTATTCCTGAAATTAACATGAATATGATAATAACATATTCGATATATGCAGAATCCCAATAGGCGATACTATTCTGTTTTGTCGAATATCCACCGGTTGCAGTAGTTGTCAGGGCATGACATACCGCATCAAAGAAATTCATTGGCCCTAATACCAGCAAAACGATCAATAAAACCGTAATACTTAAATATACTATCCACAGACGTTTTGCCGTTTCGCTGATTCTCGGTCTAAGTTTATCGTGAGTTATACCCGGAACTTCTGCATTAAATAGTTGAATTCCTCCTCCAGAATTTAACATGGGAAGAACTGCTAATGTAAATAAAATAATACCCATACCTCCGAGCCATTGCATTAAGCTTCTCCAAAACAAAATCCCATGCGGTAAACTTTCTATATCATCCAGTATCGTAGCTCCGGTAGTCGTACATCCAGACATAGTTTCAAAAAAAGCGTCCGTAATGTTATCGATATCTCCATGAATAAGAAACGGTAACATTCCAAATAAAGAAAAGAAAATCCAAGAGGTAGAAACAATTAAGAATCCCTCTCTTTTGCCCATTTGCTTGCTATGTCTTTTAAAAATAAATGTAGAGCATAGTCCGACAATCGCCGTAATGCCGATGGTCAGTAAGAATGCATATATATCACTTTCATTATAGTATATTGCAACACTTAACGGCAATAGCATAAAAAGTGCTTCAAAACATAATAATATGCCTATTACTCGTGCTACTATTCGAAAATTTATTTCTGACATATTAAAATTATTAATTGAAAAGCTTTTCTATTTTACGGATAGCTGTATCCAGACAAAATACGACAACATGATCATTTGCCTGAATTTGTGTATTTCCATTCACAATAATGCCCTTTCCATCCCTGATCAATCCTCCCAATGTGAGATCTTTGGGTAATGTAAGATCTTTGACTGGTGCTTTTGTTATTTTTGACCCTTCTTTCGCAACTAATTCGGCGACTTCAGCATCAGCCAAAGCCAAACATTTCACGTTCGAAGAATCCGAATCAAGTAATAGCTGAAAAATCCTACTGGCGGCAATCAATTTTTTATTTATAATTGAACCGATATTCAATCCCTCTGCGGTAGAAATAAACGGAATGTTTTCTACTTCTGCTATGGTTTTTGCTACGCCCAGCCTTTTAGCTGTTAAACAAGCCAAAATATTCGTTTCAGAGCTATCTGTAAGAGCAATAAAAGCATCGGTGTCTCTTATGCCTTCTTCTTTCAACAAATCAATATCTCTTGCATCTCCGTGAATAATAACGGTATCATGCATTTTTTCTACTAATTTGAAACTTTTTTCCCGATCACATTCAATTAATTTCATTTTTATGTATTCTGGAGCAATATGGATAAGTCGTATTGCAATACGGCTGCCACCCATAATCATTACCTTTCGTACATCTACTTCAGTTTTTCCTGTCAGTTCACGAATATCCTGAATATGATCTGGAGTTGTAGTAAAATAAACAATGTCATTAAGTTGTAACTCATCATTACCACGTGGAATAATAGTTTCTTCATTCCTTTTTATGGCAGCGATATGGTAGTAATTGTTCTGTCGGGTAAGATCGCATAATTTGTGATTGAGTATTTGTGCTTTCTCTCGTAATTTAACACCTATCAAAATAAGTTCTCCGTTGCATAATTCAAACCAATTTCTTACCCATGTTCTTTTCAACGCCGTGACAATTTCCTCTGCTGCCAGCATTTCGGGATATATGAGTTCGTCGACTCCTAACTCCCGAAAAAAAGCTCTATTTTCAGGTAACAGGTATTCGTAATTATCAATACGGGCAACCGTTTTTTTTGCTCCTAATTTAGTAGCCAATGTACATGCCGTAATATTTCGAGATTCGAATGGCATAACGGCAATAAATAAATCTGCGTTGTTAACCCCAGCCTTTTTTAAAACCTTGAATGAAGTAGGAGACCCGGCAACGGTCATCAAATTATAATTAGAATCGATCCATTGTAGTTTTTCTATATCTGCATCAATCAAAATGATATCTTGTTCTTCCTTAGAAAGCAACTTTGCTAAATGAGTACCGACTTCACCTGCACCCGCAATTATTATTTTCATAGAGGATATTAAGTCTTTAAAAGTATATTTTAATTTTACGATTCTTGATTTCTTACCATACAGATGTCAAAAGAGAAACGATATTATCTTCATCCATACCGCATAATTTATAGAGTTCAGGAATAGTTCCATGCTCAATAAACTGATCGGGAATACCTATTCGTTTTATTCTGGGAACATACCCGTTATCAGCCATAAATTCAATAACAGCCATACCCAGTCCGCCTTTTATACTTCCATCTTCTACTGTAACAATCCGTGAATATTTCTTTCCGATCTCATGTAATAATTCTTCATCTATCGGTTTTAAAAATATCATGTCGTAATGGGCTACAGAAACACCCTGTTGTCTTGCCCTTATTATAGCCTTCTGCGCCGATACTCCTATAGGACCTATACTGATGAGAGCAATATCCTCTCCATCAGAAAGTTTCCGGCCTTTCCCTATTTCCAGTATCATTGGTGTACAGTGCCAATTTACGAGAGATCCCCGCCCTCGAGGATAACGGATAGCAAAAACTCCTGTTTCTTTAGCCTGAGCCGTGTACATTAAATGTCTAAGGTAATGCTCATTCATAGGAGATGCAATAGTCATATTAGGAATACATCTTAAATAAGACAAATCAAAAGCTCCGTGATGTGTCACACCATCTTCACCTACAAGTCCGGCTCTGTCAAGACAAAAAACTACATGAAGATTTTGGATAGCAACATCATGTATTATTTCGTCAAAAGCACGTTGCATAAAAGTAGAATAGATGTTACAAAAAGGGATCAAACCTTCCTTAGCCAATCCTCCGGAGAAAGTAACGGCATGTTCTTCAGCTATACCCACATCAAAAGTGCGATCAGGAAATTCTGACATCATATAGGTCATTGAACACCCTGTAGGCATAGCTGGAGTAATACCGACAATTTTTTTATTCTCTCTTGCTAATTCTACCAATGTACGTCCGAAGACTTCTTGAAAGAGAGGAGGCAGATTATTATCTTTAACAATAAATCTTTCACCCGTTATTTTATTAAATTTGCCCGGAGCATGCCATACCGTCGCAGCTTTTTCTGCAGGAGCATATCCTTTCCCTTTAATGGTTTTCAGATGCAATAGTTTAGGTCCTGACATTTCTTTTATATCATTCAGTACACGAATGATATAATTTACATCGTGCCCATCAATCGGTCCGAAATAACGGATATTCAGCCCTTCAAAAATATTTTGGTGTTTACTGATCAAAGCCTTGATACTGTTATTAAAACGTAAAATCGCGCCCCGATGTTTTGCCGAAATAAGTTTAAGTTTCACTAATGTGCGATATATATCATACCGTAGTTTATTATAACTTGGAGAAGTTGTTATATTTACCAAATATTGATTTAATGCACCGACGTTATGATCTATCGCCATATCATTATCGTTCAATATAATCAATAAATTATTCGGATTAATAGATGCGTTATTCAATCCTTCGAAAGCTAATCCTCCGGATATTGCTGCATCTCCGATAACTGCGATGACTTTTCTATCGTTTTCACCTTTTAGATTAGCCGCGACAGACATTCCCAAAGCTGCAGATATTGAATTGGACGCGTGTCCAGCCGTAAAAGTATCATATTTGCTTTCAAAAGGAGAGGGGAATCCGCTTAATCCCTTAAATTTTCTGTTGGTAAAAAATTTGTCTCTACGTTCAGTAAGAATTTTATGACTATAGGCCTGATGACCAACATCCCACACAATTCGATCATAGGGAGTCTTAAACACATAATGTAATGCAACAGTCAGTTCTACAGTACCTAAACTCGAAGCAAAATGTCCCGGGTTACAAGATAGTTCGTCTATAAGAAATTGTCTTAATTCTGTACAAATCTGCGGTAGTTGCTCGGGAGAAAGTTTCCGTAAATCATCCGGATTATATATTGTTGAGAGTAATTGCTCTTTTATGATCGCCATATTTAAATAAACTTTTGCAGTTGCAAATGTAGCTTTTTATTAGATGAAACGATAATATTTCTCAGGGATTCTTAAGGTCTGCTTTTGCAATTATTTCCGATTGCGTTTATATATAGGAACAAAAATAATAATCCCTGAAGCGATGATAACTAAAAAAACTCGTAAATTGATTTCTCCATATCCCTTGATTAATAAATAACAAAGGTATATCCATAATAAAATAATACAAGCTATTCTAAATGGTGTGAACTTACGCATAAATCAAATTTTATTTCTCTTGTTTATACAAACATACGGAAAGTTTTTATTTTGGCAAAAAGTATTCATGTGTGAAAAATCTTGTAATATTTTGAGCACTTTCTCATGTTTTCGTCAAATAAATACTATTTTTGTGAAATATGACCGACAATTTGTTGGTCTTTATTCTACAGATAGAACATATTATCTCTAAATCACACATGTTTATAGCTTATTTTAAAGTGCGTATAGTGAAAAGTATAGAAAAATGGTAGTGGCATATTTACGAGTTAGTACCGGAAAACAACATCTGAAAAATCAATGCGAAGAAATTAAGAAATACGCCATAAAAAAGAATTTGTCGGTAGACAAATGGTATACAGAGGTCGCTAGTGGGAAAAAAAAAGGCAGTGATCGAAAATTAGGGGTCTTATTAAGACGGTTAACCAAAGGTGACATCCTGATTGTCACGGAGTTATCACGGCTTAGCCGGACTCTGCTGGAGATCATGTCTATCTTAAATCAATGTATTCGCAAAGAAGTTGTTGTTTATAGTGTAAAAGATGGTTATGCTTTTGATAATAATATCAATAGCAAAGTGTTGGGTTTTGCATTTGGTCTTGTTGCAGAAATAGAGCATAATTTGATTTCTGCTCGAACGAGAGAGGCTTTAGCGTTACGGAAATCAGAAGGTGTTGTGTTAGGACGCAGACAAGGATGTTCTCCCAAGATGAAATTATTGAAACATAAAAGGGATGAAATTGTCGATCTGAGAGCTCAAGGGATATCTGTCAGAAAAATAGCTGAAAAATATGGAGTATCCAGATCTACGTTATATGTTTTTGTGAAAGACGAAGGCATTTATTAATTCCCTAATAAATCGGTTGTCATCTGGTTTTATTCCAGATCGACAACCGTTATTCCTGCACCGCCGAATTGTACATGTTCGTCTTGGAAATGTTTCACCCCCGGAACAGTTTTAAGATATTGACGTACAAGTTGACGTAATATTCCTGTACCTGTACCATGCAAAATTCTGACCTTGGAGCACCCGACAAGAATAGCATCATCGATAAAATAGGTAACCGCTTGTATCGCCTCATCGCCACGTAATCCTCGAATGTCTATATCTTGTTTAAAATTTAATTTTTTCTCCCGCATATCATCTGCGGTCTGTTCACTGACAAATGTCGCTTTTATATTTTTCTCCCTTTTTATCTGATTTTTACTTATTTTTTCGAGTTGATCGATTTTAACAGTCGATTTCAACATTCCGAATGCGATCACTACATTTTTTCCTTGAATCTCCATTACCTCACCAATAGAAGCTTGACCTTTTACTTTGACCGCATCTCCGACTGCTATCACATTGGAATCGAATGCAATATTCTCACTATTAGTAAATATTTTATTTCTTTTATGCTTTTCTCTTTCTTTTATTTTCTGTATTTTCCGACTGATTTTATCATCTATTATCGCCTCTGTCGTTATAGATTCTTTGAATTTTTCCAGATCTTTCCGAATCTTTTTTGTTTTTTCCTTTTCAGCCTGAGCTTCTTTGATAGAACGTATTGTGTTTTCAATACGTGCATTTGCTTCGGATAAAATATTCTCTGCATTTTTTCTTGCCTCGGCTAATATCTCTTTTCTTTGCTTTTCTATAGCCTTTATATCATTCTCATAATGAGATGTAATTTCTTCTAAGCGCTTCTCTTGTAACCGAACGTTTTGTCTTTTATTTTCCCAGTACCGTTTATCTCGAACTATATCTTGCAAATACTTATCCATATTAATATAATCAGAACCGACTTTAGAGGATGCATCAGCAATTACATCTTCCGGCAACCCGATTTTCCGAGCAATTTCTACAGCAAAAGAACTTCCGGGATTTCCTATTGACAACTTAAATAGTGGTTGCATTAAATGCCGATCATAAAGCATAGCTCCATTTATTATACCTGGAGTATCTTCAGCAAAATGCTTCAAGTTCTGATAATGAGTTGTAATAACACCGAATGAATTTTTCTTATTGAATCGATCTAATAAGGCTTCTGCTATTGCTCCTCCGATTTGAGGTTCTGTACCGCCCCCAAATTCATCAATCAACAATATTGTACGGTCATCACAATTTCGGACAAAAAATTTCATATTTGTCAAATGAGAACTATAAGTACTTAAATCATTCTCTATCGACTGTTCATCTCCAATATCAATAAATATACTATCAAAGATTCCTGTTCGTGAATTTTCATAAACCGGAATCAGAAGTCCACATTGTAACATATACTGCAGTAATCCCACAGTTTTTAAACAGACTGACTTTCCTCCAGCATTAGGACCTGAGATCAAGAGAATTTTGTTTTTATGATCTAAAGTTATATCTAATGGAACGACTTGTTTTTGTTGCTTTTGAAATGACAAAAATAATAAAGGATGTATAGCATGATACCAATCTATCTGCTGACAATCTTCAAATGTAGGCAATAATCCGTTGATTTGAATTGAAAATAATGCCTTCGCCCGAATAAAATCAATATCAGCAAGAAATTCGTAAGAATGGAATATCTCTTCAGTGTAAGGACGTAATTCATTGGCAAAGGAAGTTAAAATGCGAATAATTTCTCTCCGTTCATCACTTTCAAGTTCACGAATGCGATTATTTGCCTCAACCACTTCTGCTGGCTCTATAAATACTGTCTTTCCGCTTGCTGATTCATCATGGACAATACCCTTAATCTTTCTTTTATAGGCAGGAATAACAGGAATAACCAGTCGTCCGTCCCTCATTGTTGGTGTTACATCTTTATCAACTACACCTTCGCTTTGAGCGATCCTCAAAATAGAATTAAGACTTTTAGATATTCCGGATAAAGTTGCCGTTATCTCACGACGAATACGTTGTAGGTCAGGGGAAGCATTATCTTTTATATGTCCGAATTTATCCAATATCTGATCGGTTTTTATGATAATTTGCGGGAAAACCGTTACATCTCCCGCCAATTTCTGAAGATATGGATAAGGTGTATTTTCTTCAGTCTCTTTGTTCAGAAAGAAATAAACAATCCCCTTTATAGTCTCAAGTGATCGACGTAAATCAAATAACTCAGATTCATCCAAAAAAGTTCCTTCCACCCGTATTCTTTTAAGTGCCGGACGTACATCAAAAAAATAATTTGCAGGAAATTCGTCTTCTTCTTGGAGAATATGAACAAACTCTTCAGTTTCGTGAAGTTTTCTGGCAATAGTATCATAATCACTTATAAATACCATTTTTTTTGCACGATCTATACCGAGCGTACTTAAGCATTTATTTTCTATATGTTGGCGGATCTTGTCGAATCCTATTTTTTGCTCAAAATTATGTGGATATATCACTTGAAAAATTCATTAAAATTAGTAGCCCTGCAAAGATATAAAATATGCTCGGGATTATAAAATGAGTAATTATTGAACAAAAAGCGTGTTGGACTGTATTATAATAAATATGAAATAAAAATCGATAATTATGGAAGTTGTAAATGACGCATTCAGCACAGCACGACAATTATTAAAATCTACAGTTCCTCCCTGCACTGAAACAATGGATAATCCTGAGTACTATGAAGTTCGGTCAATAAATCCGGAACGGTCTGAGGATATATTGTTCGGTTATGTAATCAAACACACAGACAGTATAACTATAGGATTTAACGATAAATTGGAGGAAAATAATATGGAGCGACTTTTTTCAAAATACTTGTTACAAAAAATGAATGAACATAAACGCATTCATATACATGAAATGAATCATCAATTACGTGAAGACTTACAAGAAGCCATCAATCACCTAATGCGTTATTATAATGAAAAAAATTGGAATCTACCGTAATAATGGTTCTGAATCTTTAAGACTAAAAATACAGACTATTTTGATATTTATTTAAGCCCAATATTAAGCTGGGCTTTTTTAATTTTTCAAGGTTTTTATATTTCCGATTTATCTGTTATTTTTGGCACGGATTTTAGAAAAAGAAACTTTGAAAAAGAAAACTATGTATATAGTCAAAAAAACATTAGAAATATCGGCATCTCATCATTTAAATCTGTCTTATGAAAGTAAATGTTCTTCTTTACATGGACATAATTGGATAATTTCGATTTTCTGTCGTGCAGAAACATTGAACCAAGATGGAATGGTTACGGATTTTTCGCTAATCAAAAAACTCATACACGAAAAATTAGACCATAAAAATCTGAATGAAATTTTACCATTTAATCCTACTGCCGAGAATATTGCTCGTTGGGTATGTGATCAAACTCCTTTTTGCTTTCGGGTAGAGGTACAAGAATCTGAAGGAAATATTGCTATTTATGAAAAAGATTAATGAAATATTTTACAGTATTCAAGGAGAAGGATACTATACGGGAGTTCCAGCTATTTTTATTCGTTTTTCCGGATGTAATTTAAATTGTGAATTTTGTGATACGGATCATTCTTTGGGCAAGATCATGTCTGATGAAGAAATTCTCGATATTATACGAAAATTTCCTGCAAAGCATGTTGTTTTAACAGGAGGAGAGCCATCAATGCAATTAGATGACCGTTTCCTATCACTTTTAAAAGCTCAAGGATTTTATTTGCAAATAGAAACAAACGGAACTTTGACCAAAGGATTCGATGCTGTTACACGTTGGTGTGATTGGATCACTTGCAGCCCTAAGAAAGATTGTGTCCGTAAACAAATGGATGAACTAAAAGTTGTTTATTTAAGCCAAGATATGAGCGTTTATAAACAATATTCATGCAAACATAAAATGCTGCAACCTTGTTCTATGCAAAACACAAAAGAAGTTATCGAATTTATCAAAAAAAATCCAGAATGGCGATTGAGCCTACAAACACACAAATATTTACATATTCGATAAAAATATATTTATAGAAAAATCAATAATGGCAGATATTATTACACTTAATTAATTATATTTGCATTTTATAAAAGCCTGTTTAAGATCTTATGCAGGTCAAACACAGCAATATTCAGTAATCTAGTAAGAATATGACACAGATAGAGAATAATGAGGAGGAAAAGAAAAGCCTGAATTTTATTGAAGCTGCAATTGAAGCAGACTTGGCGGCAGGGAAAAATGGGGGACGATTAAATACTCGTTTTCCACCGGAGCCTAACGGCTATTTACATATAGGTCATGCAAAAGCCATTTGTATGGATTTCGGTGTCGCTGAAAAATTTGGGGGAACTTGTAATCTTCGTTTTGATGATACTAACCCCGTTAAAGAAGATGTCGAATATGTAGATTCAATCAAAGAAGATATACATTGGTTAGGATTTGATTGGGGGGATCGACTTTATTACGCATCAGATTATTTTCCGAAACTATGGGATTTGGCACTTCGTCTGATTAAGGAAGGGAAAGCTTATGTCGATGAACAATCTGCCGAAGAAATTGCGAAACAAAAGGGTACTCCTACACAACCGGGGACTCCAAGCCCTTACAGAAACCGTCCTATTGAGGAAAATATAGATTTGTTTGAACGAATGAATAGAGGCGAATTTGAGGAAGGCGCTATGGTATTACGGGCAAAAATAGATATGGCCTCGCCCAATATGCACATGAGAGATCCTATTATGTACAGGATAATTAAACATCCACATCATCGTACGGGAAATACTTGGAATGCATATCCGATGTATGATTTTGCTCATGGTCAATCAGACTATTTCGAAGGTGTGACGCACTCTATCTGTACATTGGAATTTGAGGTTCACAGGCCGTTATACGATTGGTTCGTAGATCAATTGGCCGATGAGACATATCGTCCCAGGCAAATGGAATTCAATCGGCTTAATTTGACATATACCGTAATGAGTAAACGTAAATTATTGCAATTAGTGCAAGAAAAGCTTGTATCAGGATGGGATGATCCCCGAATGCCGACTATTTGTGGTCTACGCCGTCGTGGATATACCCCTCGATCAATACGAAATTTCATCGATAGAATAGGATATACCAAATACGATGGACTTATAAGTGTTTCTTTGCTTGAACATAGTATCCGCGAAGATTTAAATAAAACGGCTAATCGTGTATCTGCTGTTTTAAATCCGGTAAAACTCATCATTACCAATTATCCGGAGAATCAGGTAGAATATATGAAGGCGGAGAATAATCCGGAAGATGAATCTGCAGGTTTTCATGAAATTCCGTTTACTCGTGAATTATATATTGAACGAGACGATTTTATGGAAAATCCTCCGAAAAAATTTTTCCGCATGACACCGGGACAAGAAGTTAGGTTAAAATCAGCCTACATTGTAAAATGCACAGGCTGTAAAAAAGGTGAAAATGGGGAAATTGAAGAGATATATTGTGAATATGATCCATTGACCAAAAGCGGAATGCCCGAAAGCGGACGAAAAGTCAAAGGCACTCTGCATTGGGTTTCTGTAGAATACAGTAAGTCTGCAGAAATAAGACTTTATGATCGCTTATTTTGTGTAGAAAATCCGTCAGAAGAGAAAGAAAAAGATTTCAGAGAATTGCTAAATCCTGAATCTTTAAAAATCTTGAATAATTGCCGGATAGAGCCTTACTTATTTGAAAATGCAAAACCAGGAGACAGATTTCAATTTCAACGTACAGGATATTTTTGTGTGGACAAAGATTCTAAACCGGATAAACTGGTTTTTAACCGTACTGTATCGTTAAAAGATAGTTGGGAAAAAATAAAAGGGAAGTAATATAAAAATAATAAATACTGAGGCTGTTGAATTTCTTTTATCAGAGAAATTCAACAGCCTGATTTTTAAAAACAAATACATGTCTGAAGATAAACGTCCTGAGTTATTGATCCGATATGAACAGATGGTAAAAGATCATGCGAACTACTATTTTGATGCAGATGATCTGGAAGAGATAGCATATCAGTATGAAATACGAGATCTTTATCAAAAAGCATTGGAAGTAATAGAGCGTGGTTTGTCCATGCATCCAGGAAGCATGAGTTTAGGAATTAAAAGAGCCAAATATCTTTTATGTCTTGATTGCGTAGAGGAAGCTGAAAAACAAATTTATTCTATACCTCACGACTCGGTAGATGCTGTTTTGATTTGTGCAGAATTGAACTTTATTCAGGCAGACGGAGAAAAAGCTATTTCTCTGTTGAATGGATTGTTGTCTTCGGATGAAATATCTGTTGACCTTTGTTTTGACATTATAGATATGTATTTAGATTTCGGATACATAGATGAACTGAAAGATTTTATTTTTGCGGCAGATAAAGTATTGGCAAATGGAAGTGAAGTGTTGAGAGAATTGGCTCTCATTTACGAAGATCGTCAAGAATATGACCTTGCATTATCTGTATATGATATTTTGCTTGATAGAGATCCTTATTCTTATGTCGATTGGTTTAACACGGCCAAAATACATGCCTTAAAAAAAGACTATGACAAAGCTGTTGATGCTTGTGATTTTGCCCTAACGGCCAAAGAAGGGGATGAAACCATTCTTTCCTTTAAAGGATATTGTCTATATGACAATGAAAATTACACTCAGGCAATAGAAGTATTTAAAGAGTTATTAGATGTAATTGAAGACAAGTCTATGACTTACGAATTAATTGCAGAATGTTTTACTAAACTAGAAAAAAATGAAGATGCTATCCGATATTTGGATAAAGCATTATCATATACTCCTGATAATGCTAATTTATATTATCAACAGGCATCTAATTACTATGATTTAGGTGATATTTCTAACGCAATTCAACGCTTACGAAAAAGTATTGAACTAGAGCCTAAAGATGCTGATGCATTAGCTTTTCTCGGAGAAATATATGTCGAAATAAAAGAGTTTACAGAAGGTAAAAAATTTTTAGAACAATCTGCAAAATTGAATCCAGAAAATCAAGATGTACTTGTTCTTTTAGGAGATTTAGCCTCTCAAAATTCTGATTATAATACAGCAATATCGTATTATGAACAGGCTTTATCTACTGATATTTATAATGTAAAATTAACTTTTAAGTTGATTCTTGCTCATTTTAATTCAGGTGATCAAGAAAAGGCCGTAAATATGATCAGACAATTAGATGAAACAACATTACAAATCGATAACATTGAAGATATATCTGAAGAAAACCGTAAGGAACTAGAACAAACGAAGGAAATAATC
>NZ_CEWDCG010000056.1:0-15492 GCF_982436375.1 Coprobacter sp.
ATATAATACAAACAATTAAAAAACTGTTCATTCTTTTGTAAAGAATGAACAGTTTCTAAAAACAAATTGTCAGAACATACTGTGGGTATACTTTATAAAAAATCGTATAAAAGTTGTGCTTTTGCGTATGCGATTCGCCAATTACAAATAAACCGCTAACTTCAGGAATAAACTTTTTTATATGGATGCTCTTTTTGAAATCTACTCCTGTCGCATCCATTAATTTAAAGATAGACTCTTTGGCAGACCACAGTAATAATGTGTGGATGAGTTCTTTGTTCGAGTCGATCGACTGTATTTCAGAAACACTTAAAAATTTTTCCTTTAGAGCGAGAACCTTTGTTGCAATTCTTTCGACATCGATTCCTATCGGCCGGGAAGATATTGCAACGGCAATACAACATTGAGTATGAGAAACAGAAATATATTCAGATGAAGAAACAAGATAAGGCTTTCCATTATCATTATATTTCATTTCCGCCTCTCCTTTTTGCAGCAAATTTATCAGAATTCGGGTCGTAAGCTTTTCTATCTTCCGTTTTTCTGTTTTACAAGACGTCATTATCGACTCATACAAATGTGTATTTCCTAATATCGATAACAGTTCTTCCGGAGTTTCCTCAGGTTTCCAAAGAGCAATCCTAACACCCGGAATCATTTCTTGTATAGAGATTAACGGCATATTATTTTTGAGGTTGTACGGTTTCTATCAAGTGCATAATATCTTGTGTCACATATTCTATCACCGGAGCAACAGAATCTCTCTTAACAGGAGTATCGAAGTATAATGCCCCTCGAAAAAGATAGGAAATACTGTCGGTAACCGTAAACTGCAACGGTGTCGCCGTATTTCCTGTTAACGAATATAAAGTAGCATATAAATGCCGTTCAGCATTTTCATACAATTGAGCCTGAATTTTTTCCGCCTTGATTCCGTGACGATATACAAGCTCTTTACTTTCAGCAAAAATACGGGTTTTATTTTTTTTGTCTATGGGAATATAAGTGCAATAAACCGTAGCTTCATAACGAGGATATATAATATTTATCCATGCAGATGCAACAGAATTGTCTATGATACCTTGCGCGCTCTGCGATATTTCAAAAGAAAGGGGAAAACCGGTTTTATCAATTAATTTATACGCTTTCGGATGAGGATCGATTCGCAAATATCCGTCAGGTTTAGGAGAATAATCCTGACAACAGCCCGCTACTGTAAGCAGTATCAACAACATAAAAAGGAATATTCCGAACCCATAATAATACAAAGTCCGAGCTTGTTTATTCTTTTTCTTCACGGTCGATTCTGACTTTAATCTTAATTATACGACGTTTATCTACTTCTAAAATAGTAAACAGATATTTCCCATAACAAATTTTCTCTTTCTCAGCAGGAAAATCTTCCTTTATTTCTAAAATCAAACCGGCAAGAGTTTCCGCATCTTCCGAAATTTCATTGAAGTCGTTTTCATCTATACCGGTAATTTTATAAAAATCATTCAGCAACGTTTTTCCTTCAAAAATATAAGTATTATCATCGATCTTCACATACTGCTGTTCTTCTTCATCATACTCATCGCTAATTTCCCCGACAATCTCCTCCAGAATATCTTCCATCGTAACGATTCCTGATGTCCCGCCAAACTCATCTACGACGATAGCCATGTGAATTTTCTGTTTC
Source organism: Coprobacter sp. (assembly GCF_982436375.1). Classification (NCBI taxonomy): domain Bacteria; kingdom Pseudomonadati; phylum Bacteroidota; class Bacteroidia; order Bacteroidales; family Barnesiellaceae; genus Coprobacter; species Coprobacter sp. The sequence goes on from NZ_CEWDCG010000056.1 coordinate 1,682, forward strand.
CTGAATTCTTCCAACAAATCATCTATCATTTTCGTTTCAGGGACAAAATATGCAGGCCTTAACAAACTCGACCAATCAAAATCTTTCTCTTTTATATAGGGTAGTAAATCTTTAATATAAATAATCCCTTTAATATTATCCTGTGAACCTTCATACACCGGTAATCGGGAATATCCGGTTTCAACGATTATCTTTATTAACGAAGAAAGGCTGATACGTATATCTATATCTGTCATGTCAACGCGAGAAGTCATTATCTCTTCCACAGTCTTTCCCCCGAACTTGATAATTCCCTCAAGCATTTCTTTCTCTTCATTCTCATCGACCTGAGTCATCTCCAATGCTTGAGAAAGTTCGTTCATAGACAAGTTAGTATTTTTCCGCGAAATATGTTTATTAATAATATGAGTAGATTTAATCAAAGCCCAAGACAGCCAACGAAACATTTTCTCAAGATGGGTCAACGCTCCCGCTGCTCTACGTGCCATAGTCAAAGAGTAATGTTTTGCATAGATCTTCGGCATAATCTCTCCGAAAAGCAACAATAAAAATGTTAAAATTACAACTTGAAACAAAAAAGAGATAACCGGACTTCTGAATATGATCGTTTCCGAAATGAAAAAATTGCAAAGCATTACTACTGCAACATTGACAAGATTATTAGCGATCAAGATTGTCGCCAACAGATATTCAGAACGGGCTAACAGATTTTTTATTAAAACATCCTGAGTCTTTTTTTCTTCTTCGATTTCGGCTTGGTCTTGCGGAGATAAGGAGAAAAACGCAATCTCCGAAGCAGATACAAAACCAGAAAAAACTAAACACAAAAACGCCATAAAGAGCGCAAAAATACCACCTGATGTAATAGGTAAAACCTCTATTGAGGTAAGAAATGTCGATAAATAACTGTCCGGGTCCAAGTAAATAAATATTAGTTAAACACATCGAAGATACTCCTCTCGGAATCTCTCCGCCATACAAGAAATAGTGCCTTCCTGTCAAACCGGGAAGGAACTATTTATGTGTGAGTATGTTGTACTCTTGGCAAAAGTACAATTAAAAAATTAAAAAGGCAAATCATCTATATCATTATTCCCAGAATCCACATTACTTTCCTGTACCGGAGATGTTAATGACGGTTGCACAGGATTATCGATTTGAGAAACCGGAGACGCCCCGATTTGTTCGTTTTTACGTCCCAACAGTTCCATATTATCCGCATAAATCTCTGTCGTATAACGAGTGATATTGCTTTGATCTACCCAAGAACGAGTGCGAATCTTTCCTTCAATATAAAGTTGAGTTCCTTTACGGACATATTTTTCTGCTATTTCCGCCAATCCACGCCACAAAACGATATTGTGCCATTCTGTTTTTTCAGGAATCTGAACTCCTGCACGAGTAGTATATGCCCGATCGGTTGTCGCCAGTGGAAAATTTGCGACACATACATTATTATCGAGATATCTTATATCGGGATCTTTACCCACGTTTCCAATAAGAATAACTTTATTTACTGACATATATATTTAATTAGATTATTTTCCAAATATACAAAACCCTCATAAGAATACGGCTTCTTCAAACGACATTTTTTCGGATTTATCGACTTGCTTTCATTGCTTTAATAATTGCAGAAGTGAATCCGGCATGATCCAACTCATTCAACCCTTTGATCGTTATTCCTCCGGGAGTAGTAACCTTGTCTATTTCAATAGCAGGATGAGTATCATTATTCAATATCAGTTCGGCAGCTCCCTTTACAGACTGTGCAATCATTTTCATTGCCGCTTTCGGATACACTCCCATCTCTACTCCGGCTTCCGTTGCTGCATATATATATTTCAGGACATAAGCGATTCCACAAGAAGTCAAAGCCGTTGTTGCCGCAATCTGCGACTCAGGAATAAGCATTGCCAATCCCATTTCGTTAAAAATATCAACAATTTGCCGTTCTTGTTCTTCCGACGCATTGAAAGATGAAATCAATGTCATACTTGCCATTTCTGATATAGCCGTATTGGGAACTAATCTGAAGATCGTCATTTTAGAAGAAGTTATTTGAGCCAATTGCTCAAGGCTTACACCTGCGGCAATAGAAATCAAAAGTTGTCTCTCCGGATCTATTCTTAACTGTCCCAATACTTCGGACACCAACCAAGGTTTCACAGCCAGAATAATCACATCCGCCCAATTTACGGCCTCTTGATTTTGAGTTACAATCGATATTTCGGGAGCATGACTCTGCAATTGTTCTAACTTTTTTATATCCGGATCAGCCACTATTATGTCACTGTTCTTGATAATTGTTCCTTGAGCTAATCCTTTAGTAATAGCCCCTCCCATATTTCCGGCCCCGATAATTGCGACTTTCATAATTGAATAATTTTAGAATTTATTAAAAATTACTATTCAGATCGTTCTACTTTTTGCTGCTCTTTCTGCTGTTGTTCTTGCATCAAATCATCTCCGAGATGAGTCGTAGCTTCTATAATTTCCCGATCACGTATTTCTTTGGCCTTACGGGCATATACTATCATACGCATAGACTGATCATAAGTAAGATAATTCCATATCCAATTCAACAACACGATTACCTTATTCCGAACACCTAAAATAGATCGTAAATGAACAACCAACCACATTATCCAAGCAAACCAACCCTGCATTTTCACCTTATTAAATTCGGCCACAGCCCGATTACGTCCCACGGTCGCCATAGAACCCAAATTTCGGTAATGGAAAGGTTTCATTTTCATTCCCTTTTCATACCTGACCAGATTTTTTGCCAATAATTCTCCTTGCTGTATTGCGACTTGTGCCAACTGAGGATGTCCATTAGGGTATTTCTTATCGGTCAACTGAATACACTGATCGCCAATCGCAAACACATTATTCAGCCCTATTACTTGATTATATTCATTCACTTTGATTCGGCCTCCTCTCCCTATTAAAGAAGAGTCCATATTTCTAATTGGCACGCCAGTTATTCCACTCACCCAAATAAACGTACGTGTTGCTATTGCACTACCGTCTTCGAGAACCACTTTATGATTACGATAATCTACTACTTTTTTATTTAACAGAATATTCACGCCCATTTCCCGAAGAAACTGTTCTGCATGAGCAGAAGATTTTTCGGACATTCCTGCAAGCAGACGAGGTCCTGCCTCAATCAAGTAAACATGCATCAGATTACTGGACATATCGGGATAATCATTCGGTAATACAAATTTTTTCATTTCCGAAAGAACCCCGGCGACCTCCACCCCAGTAGCGCCTCCACCTACAACCACAACATTCAAAAGTTCCTGCTGCTCTTGTTTAGTCGCACAAGTAAGAGCCCGTTCAAAGTTCGCTAAAAGAGCATTTCTAAGGCCCATTGCCTCAGACACATTTTTCATCGGTATCGCCTCTTCTTCAATATGTCGGTTGCCATAGAAATTAGTCGTCGTACCGGCTGCTAAAATAAGATAGTCATATTCAATTTTTCCGATAGAAGTCTGAATTATATTTCTCTCGGGAAAGATCGCCCGGACCTCAGCCATACGGAAATAGAAATTTTTACGATGTTGAAATATCTTACGAAACGGGAAAGATATAGAAGTCGGTTCCATCCCGGCCGAAGCGACCTGATATATTAAGGGCGGAAATTGGTGGTAATTATTTTTATCGATCAATACGACCTGAAAATTCGATTTTTTCAACTTATTCGCCAATTTCAAGCCTCCGAATCCACCTCCCACAATAACGACACGTTTTTTATTATCTCTTACGATATTAAAACTCATATTCTCTCAATATTTATGATTATTTCCAGATACATACCATTGAAACCTCAGATGCTATCAGTAGCCAAACAAAGGTACACAATTTTGCTTGAATACAATCCGATAGTAAAAATTTATTATTTGCTTCTATATTAATAATTAATTTCATAATCATATCGAATATGATTATTATGTTTCTGCTTGAAAAAAACTTTTAATGTACAGAAAGATAAAGAATAATAGTTTAATTTTGCTTTTGCATATTAATGGATAGCCTGTATTTCTTGACTCAAAATCAATAATCAACTATATAATGATAAAAGTAAACAAATTGTTGTTGATCCTGACATGCAGTTTTGCGTTCGGATTATATCAGCCGGAATGCTCGGCAGGTATTTTTAAGAAAAAGAAAAAAAATGAGGCGAACAAAGAAGCTGTTAAAGAAAAGAATGAATACGACAAATTCTTTTCTGAAAAGCATACGACTGTAAACGGCTTGATAAAGATGCACAAAATGAAAGGGAAACTGTATTTCGAACTCCCGATAAATCTTTTAAACCGCGATATGCTTTTAGGATCGACGGTCTCCGAGATTAGTGATAATGCAAATGCAATTATCGGTTCTAAACCGACAGATCCGATTCATTTCCGATTTTCAAAAATGAATGATATTATCTGCATGAATCTTGTTCAATCAGAAAACATAAATTCCGATCAAGATGAAAATATTCAACGCTCCATTGCAAAAAGTAACATAGATGCGATATTAGAAACTTTCAAAATTTCGGTCTATACACCGGATAGCAGTGCAGTAGTATTTGATGTAACAGATTTTTTTGTAGGGGACAATAAGTTGATGACTCCATTCGACAAATATAGCGCCAATCTGAGTTGGGGCATGAGAAGATCAGAAATCTTTCAAAAAGATAAATCGAGTTTAGGAGAAATAAAAGCCTTTCCCGACAACGTTTTAATTCGTAGTAATCTGTCTTATACATATACCTTTTCGGGGAGCCGCGGAACATCAGCAAAGGACATTCCGTTCACAGCATTGATGACTCGGTCTATCATTCTGTTGGAAGAAACCCCATATCGCCCCCGCATTACAGATAGCAGAATAGCCATATTTCCCGTACAAATAACCGATTATTCTGCAAAAGAGCAAAAAACCAAAAACATATATTATGCCTATCGATGGCGGCTCGAACCTTCGGATATGGAAGCTTACAAACGCGGAGAAAAAGTCGAACCTAAAAAACCGATTGTTTTTTATATAGACAACAACTTCCCGGAAAAATGGCGTAAATATATTAAAGAAGGTGTAAATCAATGGAACGAACTATTTTCGGAAATCGGATTTAAAGACGCCATCAAAGCCGTAGACTTTCCGGAAAATGATCCGGAATTTGATCCTGATAATATCAAATATTCCTGCATTCGCTATGCTCCGATTGCCATAGAAAATGCAATGGGTCCCTCATGGGTAGATCCGCGTAGCGGAGAAATTCTAAGTGCCTCGGTCTATTTATACCACGATGCAATAGAATTATTAAATAATTGGTTATTCATCCAAACATCTCAAGCTGATAAACGGGTGCGACATACGCTTATTCCGGACGAGATCATCGGAGACGGATTGCGTTATGTTATCTCACATGAAGTCGGACACTGTTTAGGTTTTATGCATAACATGAGTGCGTCTTCCGTAATTCCCGTCGATTCATTACGGTCTCCCTCATTTACACAAAAATACGGTACGACGACGTCTATCATGGACTACGCCCGATTCAACTATGTAGCACAGCCGGGAGACATGGAGAGGGGAGTAAAATTAACTCCACCCCGTTTTGGAGAATATGACCGTTTTCTTGTCAAATGGAACTATACACCGTTACCTAACGCATCAACAGCTAAAGATGAATATAAGATAACATCTAAATGGATCTCAGAGTTATCCGGAAATCCAATATACCGTTACGGGAAACAGCAAGGACAGATTATCGATCCGAAATCCCAGACAGAAGATTTAGGCGATAATGCAATGAAAGCGAGCGAATACGGCATAAATAATTTAAAATACATTCTGGGAAATCTAAATAATTGGGTGGACAAAGAAGATCCCGATTATTCTTACCGAACTTCTATTTATAATGGAGTAATCATGCAGTATCTCACTTATTTAATGCATGTTTACGGTAATGTAGGCGGTATTTATTTAAATGAGAAACATGTAGGAGATAAGGTTGAAGCGGTGATGAGTGTGCCTGCCGAGAAACAAAAAGCTGCCGTAAAATTCCTGTTAGACCAAATATCCTCTATGGACTGGATCGATAACAAAGAACTGATGAAAGAAATATCCCTGATGGGGTCTCCTGCAGATTTGTTGAGAAATGAAGTTATGAAAGCTGTTATCGCCTCTCCGAATAAAGTAGAATTATCCGCACTCAAAGCAGAGAAAAACGCTTATACTGTAACAGACTGTTTAGAAGATGTTTATCAATATGTATGGAAACCTACCTTATCCGGCGAAAAACTATCCGAGAATCAAATAAAAATGCAAAATCTTTTTGTGAAATATGTAGGAATCGGCGCCGGAATAAAAATCGGGAAAGAAGCCAAAACAAAATCTTTGTCAGGAGAAGGATTCATCGGTATTCCAGATTTCTTGAGAGGGTCATCTCCAATAGCCCACAGCTCTTTCTGTTCATGTCGTCCGGATGCATCCAAACATGTGGAAAATGTTTCTTTGAATCCGGTTGCCGGATACGAACCGTCATCGGCAACTTACTTTATTGCTCGCCCGCAAGATGGATTATATTACGGCTATTTGCTTAAAATACGGAATATTTTGAAAGGGAAAATAAATCATCCAGACAAAAACACCCGGTTGCACTACCAGTTGTTATTGCATAATCTTGATAATTCATTGAAGTTATAAGGAGTTTGAAAATGAACAATATAAAACTAATCATAATATTAATATATCTTTTCACCGCCGCAGGAATGCCTGATGCCTCTGCTCGTAAAAAGAAGAATAAACAAAGTGCAAAAACAGAAGAGGTAAAAGATGTCTCAAAATACGAGAAACTGTTCAAAGATAAAAAACATATTCAGGCAAAGGGGCTCTTCACCATGCATTTGGCAGAGGGAAAAGTCTATATGGAGGTTCCTGTCGGTACGCTCGGACAACGAATGCTGATGGGATCGACGGTAGAAAAAATCAGCGATCCATTAGAATCCTCCGTAGGAGCTCAGCCGATGCCTCCTATACAAGTCATTTTCGAAAAATCGGATTCCCTCATCAATATTTGTAAAATCAATGAGAAAATTAAAATTTTCGATAAAGAGAAAAAAGGCCAGTCCGCAATTGCTAAAAGTCAGATTGGTGCGGTCATTGCATCTTTCCCAATAGCAGCATACTCCCCGGACAGTTCAGCTATAGTATTTGAAGCAACATCATTTTTCATCAGCGATGATAAGGCTCTCGATCCCTTAGACCCTAAAGCCTATAATAGTCTGGAAGGATATGTAAAAAGAACCGGAACATTTAAACGCAACAGATCTCAAATCGCAAGCGTAGAAGCCTATCCGGATAATGCATCGGTAACGAGTTGCTTAAGTTATTCTGTTTCTCTTTCTCTATTCGGAATTTTTAAAATGGTAGAAGACAAACCTTTGACAGCCTTAGTAAAACGAACTTTCCTGAAACTTCCGGATGAAGGATTCATATCTCGCGAAGCAGATGCCCGAGTCGGGACTGCTTACTCTCAATATATTGAATTTTCAGGAGACCAGCAAGGCTCAAGAAACAGGTACTATGCCAACCGCTGGCGATTAGAACCTAAAGATAAAGATGCTTTCCTATCTGGAAAACTCTCTGAACCACAAAAACCTATAGTTTTTTACGTAGATAATACTTTCCCTGAAAAATGGCAGGAATATATCTCTCGCAGCGTAGCGCAATGGAATAAAGCGTTTGAGAAAATCGGATATAAAGATGCTATCCGTACAAAAATATATCCGCAAAATGATTCAACTTTCAACGACACGAATTTGAAATATTCTTGTATTCGTTATGTCATTTCTCCATCCGAAGGAATCAATGATAATGTATGGACCGATCCTCGCACCGGAGAAATTATCAGTGCAAATATTTATATTTGTCATAATCTCCCGATGCAAATTCAGAGAGATCGGCTATTACAAACCGCAGCTTACGACAAAAGTGCTCGTACGTTGACTTTGAACGAAGAAGATTTTGGAAAAGCATTTGTCTCCATGCTGATGCGTAACATAGGTCACTGCCTGGGTCTGACCGACAATTTGGCCGGATCGGCAGCATATTCTACCGACTCTCTGCGTTCTGCCGGTTTCACAAAAGAAAAAGGCCTCAGCTCATCGGTAATGGACGATCTGACATTCAACTATCTGCTATCTGCCGATCATTATAAAAAAGGGGACTCATGGTGTCAGGAGTCGATCGGAGAATATGATTATTGGGCTATACGATGGCTATACGGATCTTTTTCTAATGCTGATACTCCTGAAAAAGAATCTGCTATGCTGAAAAAACTGGTATCGGAGAAATCAGGAAATCCGGTTTACATGTACGGGAAACGACAAAACAGAAGAGCTTTTTACGATCCTCGATCTATGTCAAGAGATTTAGGAAACAATGCCGTTGAATCTGTGGGGTTTGCCTTTAAAAATTTGTCCGAAGTAATTGCCGGCATGAATAATTGGATCGACAAACAGGATTATGACTATTCCTTCAGAAAAGTAATTTACGGATATATAATCAATCAAGTATATGATTATATGATACATGTTTTTCAAAATGTAGGAGGAATTTATATAAATGAAAAATATGCAGGAGATCCGAACCCTACATATCAATCCGTACCGAAAGAGATTCAAAAAAATTCGTTACTATGGATCATGCAACAAATCGAGGATTTAACTTGGTTAGACAATTCCGATTTAATTAAAAATTGCGGCATTGAAAGTAACATTAGCAATTTTGCACAAAACTATTTCGGGAACTTTATTTTCGTACAACTAAATGCAATGGCATTGAGCGAAAGCAAATCAGATGATCCTTATACACAACTCGAAGCTGCTCGTGATGTAATGAATTTTTTAATGAAAGAATCTAATGCCGGAAAAATACCGAGTGACAACAAAATATCGTTGCAAAGCATGTTTGTAGATAATCTGATCCGATGGTCCAATTTGACAGGAAAAGTTTCCGAAACTTCATCTTCTTTCTCTTCAATATTAAGTTTGGCATTAAAAGATACAAATAAGAAAAACGTATTGCAATATTACGATTATATTCGAAAATATCCGGAACTTATAAATTCCACAACAGAGAATGAAGGAATGTCGGCAATGCAAAGCGTCCGCTTTAATGTCCTCCCGGAGCGCTCACATGAATGGTATGGAATGTTGCTTGATTTTAAATCATCTCTTCGAAATGCTGCGAATAAAGCTCCGACAGAAGAATTGAAAAATACTTACTTATACCAAATCTATAAAATAGATAAAGCTTTAAGTAAAGATTAAAAAACTGTTGTTACATAAAAATCCCTGATTTAGGACGGTTACCAAATCAGGGATTTATTTTTCATACCTGTTCCGATTTTATCGAATATCACTTTACAATACGTGTTCCCGTATCGGATAATATTGCCGAAGCTTGAGTAATAACGACCTCTTTAACTCCGGCATCAATCGCCTGAAAAGCATTTTCGAGTTTAGGAATCATTCCACCCTGAACAATCCCGTCTTGCACATATTGTTCGAACTGCACTCTATTAATAACCGGAATCACGCTATCATCATCATTTTCATCTTTCAAAACCCCTCTCTTCTCGAAACAGAAAACCAAAGTCACATCAAAATACGCAGCAAGAGCCTTTGCGGCTTCTCCGGCAATAGTATCGGCATTCGTATTCAATAATTGACCCTTTCCGTCATGCGTAAGCGGAGCTAAAACCGGCACGACTCCCGTACGAATCAACGTAGCCAGCATATCACCACGTACTTTCTTTACATCCCCGACAAAACCGTAATCCACTTCTTTTACAGGGCGCTTTTCAGATCTGATAATATCCATATCCGCACCGGTCATTCCCAGTGCATTTACAGACAAAGACTGCAATCCCGCAACAATACTCTTACTCACCAAGCCTCCGTAAACCATCGTTACGACTTTTAACGTCTCCGCATCCGTAACTCGTCGGCCATTTACCATTACGCTTTCAAGCCCCAACTGAGCAGCAACTTTAGTCGCTGAACGTCCTCCTCCATGTACCAAAACTTTATGTCCGGGAATTTGAGCAAAAGTTTTTAACAGACTCTGTAAAGTATCGGGTTCTTCTACAATTTTACCCCCGACTTTTATCAATGTCAATTTTTCCATTTTCTAAACATTTTCTCCACCGAATTCCATTAAATAAGCTTTTATAAAAGCATCGATATTCCCATCCATTACCCCTTGTACATCGGAAGTTTGATAATTGGTTCTGTGATCTTTAACCCGTCTGTCATCAAACACATAACTGCGTATTTGCGATCCCCATTCGATCTTTTTCTTTCCGGCCTCGATCTTTTCCTGTTCCGCCATACGGTGCTTCAGTTCTTTATCATATAAGATAGACCGCAGTTGGCGCAAAGCATTTTCCTTATTTTTCGGTTGGTCTCGAGTCTCGGTATTTTCGATCAAGATCTCCTCTTCTTCTCCGGTATAAGGATCTTTATATTGATACCGTAAACGCACACCGGATTCAACTTTATTTACATTTTGTCCTCCAGCACCTCCCGAACGGAATGTATCCCACGAGATGCAAGCCTGACTGATCTCTACTTCGATAGTATCATCGACCAAAGGTGTTACAAAAGCCGAGGCAAACGATGTCATACGTTTACCTTGAGCATTAAAGGGTGAAACACGCACTAAACGATGCACTCCGTTCTCACTCTTTAAATATCCATATACATAATCTCCTTCGATCTGTATCGTAACACTCTTAATTCCGGCTTCATCTCCCTCGAGCAGATTCGAAATCGAGGCTTTATAGCCATGAGACTCACACCAGCGCAAATACATACGCATCAACATAGAAGCCCAATCCTGACTTTCCGTTCCTCCCGCTCCTGAGTTAATTTTCAGAACTGCACCTAACTTATCTTCCTCTCTACGAAGCATATTCCGCAACTCGAGATTCTCAATTAAAGTGATCGTCCTTGCATAAATCTCATCCAACTCTGATTCTGTAATCACCTCTTCCTTTACAAAATCAAAAGCAATTTTCAATTCGTCCACTGATTTTGCGACCTCATCATAACTTTCTATCCAGAATTTAAGATCTTTCACTTTTTTCATCTGGACTTCGGCTTTTTTTCGGTCATCCCAAAAATCCGGGACATGAGTTCTCAGTTCTTCCTCTTCGACCTGAATCAATTTCGCATCGATGTCAAAGATACCTCCTCAACGCCAACTTGCGTTCTTCCGTCTCTTTTAGTTGTTCTGTCGTAATCATTTCTTAACTCAAATATATTAACCAAATTAAAGTACGCCGTACTGCGCAAGTTTCATAATACAATCGACTTCACGCAACACGGCGTTTACAAATTACTGCTTCAATAAGCAACTATTACATATACATAGCTTCTATCTCGGCACGATAGAGCTGATTGATAACCGGTCTCCTGATTTTCAAGGTATTCGTCAGCTCACCGGTTTCCATACTGAATGCACGAGGCAGCAACGTAAAACGTTTGATCTGTTCGAATCGTGCAAAATTAGCCTGCAATTCCGAGATACGCTCTTGTATCAATTTCTGAATACTTTGATTCTTAACCAATTCCTCTAAATTTCGATATTGTATCTGCTTTTGAGCCGCATATTCTTTTAATGCTTCATAAGCCGGAATAATAATCGCCGTTACATATTTACGCTGATCCCCGATAACAGCGACTTGATCGATATACTTATCTTCTCCCAACTTTGTTTCGATAGCTTGCGGAGCTATGTATTTACCGGTCGATGTCTTAAATAAATCTTTAATACGTTCGGTCAATACTAATGATCCTTCAGCATTCAATTTCCCGGCATCTCCAGTTTTGAACCATCCGTCTTTCGTAAAAACTTTTGCCGTCTCTTCTGGTTTTTTATAATACCCCTTCATGACAGTACCGCCCTTTACCAAAATTTCGTTATCCTCACCCATTTTTACCTGAATACCGGGCAGAGTAGTACCTACTGTTCCGAATTCGTAGCCCGAAGTCTCAAAACAAGTTACCGTGGCGGTTGTTTCCGAAAGTCCGTATCCGTATATGATATTTATGCCGCAAGAATGCAAAAATTCATTTATCGTATCTGATAAAGGCGCTCCGGCAGTCGGAAATATATTTCCGTTTTCAACACCTATCGCCTTCCTTATTTTAGATAAAACCAATTTATCCCAAAGACGATATCGGCACTCTAAAAAGAAAGGCACTTTTTTCTCTAAACGAAGAAAATCTATATTTCGCTTTCGACCGGTTTCCACAGCCTTCATCATCATTATTCGTTGAATGCCTTTACTTGTAGAAATTTTTTCCTGCACAGCCGTATAGACTTTCTCCCAAAAACGAGGGACACTACACATAATAGTAGGACGAACCTCTTTTATAACCGACTGTATTTCATCAGGTTTTTGATTTATAACTACTCGGATACCCTTCACCAGACAAAAATAAGTCCATGCACGTTCAAAGATATGAGTCAACGGCAAAAAACATAAAGAAATATCTTTCTCAGAAACCATTTTCAACCTTTGAATATGAATACGCATAGCCTCATTGAAGTTAGAGTTCGTAAGCATCACCCCTTTAGGTTCTCCTGTCGTTCCGGAAGTGTAAATAATACTTACTAAATCCTCATCCGAAGCACTCAGCATACGCTGTTCCAAAGTATCATGAAGAACGTTATCTGCCTGCTTACCGATCTTATACAAATCTTCGAAACGAATCGATATGGTATCATCCTCAGCCAATTTTACAGAAGGATCAAGAATAATGAGCTTTTCTAACGAAGTACAGTTTTTACGGGCAGCATAAGCATTATCATACTGAAATTGTCCTCCGACAAACAAAAAGCGGACTTCCGCTTCATTAATAATATACTCGATTTGGGATTGTGAACTGGTTGCATAAAGAGGTACAACTACTGCCCGGTTTTCGTATGCGGCAAAATCTATAATTAAACCTTCCGGTCTATTCTGCGTATAAGTCGCTATATTTTCCTGTTCTCGGACACCCATTGTAAGGAAAGCCAACGCAATATGCTCTACCTGTTCCGAAAATTGAGTCCAAGAAGTGGATATCCATTTATCATTCTCAAAATCTTTATGACGGAATACTTCCCGGTCACCATACTTCTCCGCTTGACTGCGCACCAACAGAGAAAAGTGTTTTATTGCCATATAATATATAAATAAAATCAGTTGCAAAGGTAATGATAAAAACCAAACGTTTACTATTTTAATAAGTTTTAAGGGAGAATAAGCCCTTTTACATAGAAAAACAATGATTTAATGCAGTTTGTTTTAACATTTTTCTTTAAACCCGAATTATTCATTACTTTTGTCAAGTTACCCAAACAAAAAGTCTAAATGAGTACTGACGAACTTTATTACCAGGCTATCGATCTTCTGAAAGAACTTATAGAAACTCCATCCATAAGCCGGGAAGAAAACAATGCGGCCAATGTTCTCGAACAATATTTAAAAAACATTTATCCCTACAAAAATCAAATTTTCAGGAAAGGGAATAATGTCTGGGCTGTTTCACCGCATTTTGACAAAAAACGTCCTACTCTCCTGCTCAATTCTCATATCGATACGGTAAAACCGGTATCCGGTTGGGAAAAAGAACCTTATACCGCCACGGAAACGGATGATCGAATCTTCGGATTGGGTAGTAACGATGCTGGAGCATCATTAGTAGTCTATTGCATGTGTTCATTTTTCTCACCGAAAATCAACAACCTTATAA
>NZ_CEWDCG010000057.1:0-15133 GCF_982436375.1 Coprobacter sp.
ACATATAACAAAGTTTTATTATCTTTGTAACTTCATTTTAAAGAATTAAGCATTTGCTTACACTTTGTTTTTACCTGAAAATATGCAAAATGAATTAAATACTGCTATCCGTGCTGCCATTGAAGCAGGCTCAGAGATTATTAAAATATATTCCGATCCGAATGCAGATTTCAAGATCGAACAAAAAGCAGATAATTCTCCTCTCACGATAGCCGATAAAAAATCAAATGAAATAATTTTATCTTTTCTGAATCAAACTCCTTATCCGGTATTAAGTGAAGAAGGAAAAAGTATTGACTATTCTATTCGCGAATCATGGGAAAAATTATGGATAGTAGATCCTTTAGACGGAACTAAAGAATTTATTAAACGTAACGGAGAATTTACCGTCAACATAGCCCTTGTAATAAACGGAGTCCCTGAATTGGGTGTAATCTATGTTCCTGTAAAAAGAACTCTTTATTACGGTCTGACCGGATACGGAGCATATAAAATCGAAAATATTGATGCAAAACCTGAAAATTTGTCTGCCGAAAATTTAAGACAATTTGCTATTCAATTACCGATTAAAAGAGAAAAACGTCCATTCACAGTTGTAGCGTCCCGTTCACACTTGAGTCCTGAAACAGCTTCTTTTATTGCAGACTTACAACAAAAACACCCAGATTTAGTAACAACTTCAATAGGAAGCTCTATAAAAATCTGCCTCGTAAGTGAAGGTAATGCTGATATTTACCCGCGTTTTGCCCCGACAATGGAATGGGACACGGCTGCCGGACATGCAATAGCTCGTGCAGCAGGGAAAGAAATATACCACACAGACCGGCAAACACCAATCTCCTATAATAAAGAAAATTTACTTAATCCCTGGTTTATAGTTGAATAAGCCTGAATAAATTTTGAATACATCGAAATGAGTATAGATGCTATTATTGTTTTAACCGCCCTGATAGCCATGTTGATTGTCCTGGCAATGGATAAAATGAGACCCGGTCTTACATTATTGCTGGTGGCTATAGGTTTTATGCTCATGGGAATTATTACTCCCAAAGAAATGGTAGCCGGATTCAGCAACCAAGGGATGATAACGGTTGCCATCTTATTTCTGGTCAGTGAAGGAGTCAGAAGATCCGGAGCTCTGGATTATTTGATAAAAAAAATATTGCCCCAAACTAAGACGTCTGTCAGAAAAGCTCAATTAAGGATGCTTCCGACAATTAGTTTCATCTCTGCATTTCTAAACAACACAGCCGTAGTCGTTATTTTTGCCCCGATCATTAAAAAATGGGCGGAATTTGTAAATATGCCTTCGCAAAAATTTTTGATTCCCCTCTCATACGCTACCATTTTGGGAGGACTCTGTACTTTAATAGGAACTTCGACCAATCTTGTTGTTCATGGGATGATGCAAGAATCAGGGTACGAAGGTCTAAAAATGTTCGAACTAAGCAAAATCGGCATTATCATAACAATCGCGGGACTTATCTATATTTTCATTGCCAGCAAAAAATTACTGCCGGGAAATAATCTCAACGGAGATACCGGGAAAGAAATAAAAGAGTATTATTTCGATGCGATCGTTCCTGAAGACAGCCTCCTGACAGGAGCGGTAATAGATCACGGACATTTTAAGGAAATTCCTCAAATGAGCGTTTATGGAGTATATCGTAACAATAGCTTCATGCCGGCTGATAAGCAACGTATTATTTTACGGGCATCAGACCAAATTATTCTGGCAGGAAAATCTTCCAGCTTAAAAACGCTTATCAGCATAGAGGGAATAAAACTGACTTGTTTACAAAATGTAGATAAAGACTTTATTCAATCAGCTGTAAAATTGGTAGAAGTTGTTTTAGGACCACGCTTCCCCGGTATCGGACAAACATTGGGTAAATTCGACTTTTTCCGACATTATGGAGGAATTGTCACCGCCGTAAATCGTAACGGAGAACGCATCACTACCGGTTTGAATAAATTAAAACTACAAGAAGGTGACAACCTCGTTCTACTTACGGATGACTCTTTCATATCGACATGGGGAGATTCAAAAGTGTTTTATCTCGTATCCGATGCCGGAGATTTTGAAATTCCTCAACAAAAAAGCCGACGTTGGCTTGCTTCGGTCATTCTTATCTTTATGATTGTTGGAGCGACAATCGGGGAATATATGCCCAAAGTCAACGGTATGAAAATAGATATGTTCTACTTCGCTGCCGCCGCTTTATTTGCCATGACTGCATTAAAAATATTCCCGGCAAAAAAATATACAAAATACGTAAGTTGGGATGTATTGATCGCCATAGCATCGGCATTTGCAATTAGTCAGGCAATGACAAACTCTGGAATAGCCAATATTATCGCCGGTGTAATTATAGATATAGTGAAAGATTATGGTCCGCATGCCGTACTGGCTGCATTATTTCTTATCACCAACATCTGCACCGAAACGATCACGAACAATGCCGCAGCAGCACTTACTTTTCCGATAGCGCTATCACTCTCCACTGAATTAGGTGTAGATCCGATGCCGTTTTTTATTACAATCTGTGTCGCTGCATCAGCAAGTTTTTCTATTCCGATCGGATATCAGACCAATCTGATCGTACAAAGTGTCGGAGGTTACAAATTCAAAGATTTCCTTAAAATAGGACTACCGCTCAATTTAATAATATTTATTTTATCTATCATATTGATCCCCCTCATTTGGGAATTTACACCTATAAAATAATTATAATATGGAAGAGAGACATATTTACCCTATATTCGATCGAATGCTGCAACGTAGCGACCGGGAAAATCTTCTGAAACAAAAAGGTCTTATGCTCTGGTTCACAGGGTTATCGGGTTCTGGGAAAAGTACATTAGCCATCGCACTGGAAAGAGAATTATACCAAAACGGTATATTATGCCGAATCCTCGATGGCGATAATATTCGCAGCGGCATCAATAACAATCTCGGTTTTTCTGAAACCGACCGAATTGAAAATATTCGGAGGATCGCTGAAGTATCTAAACTGTTTGTAGATTGCGGAATTGTCACCATCGCTGCGTTCATCAGTCCGACAAACGAAATACGGCAAATGGCTGCCGATATAATAGGTAAAGACGACTTTATGGAAATTTATGTAAGCACTCCGCTTGAAGTGTGTGAGCAACGCGATGTAAAAGGGTTATATAAAAAGGCAAGAAAAGGTGAAATAAAAGACTTCACGGGTATATCTTCACCTTTTGAAATTCCGGAACAGCCTGATCTGACAATCGATACATCTACTCAAAGTTTAGAGGAGAGTGTAGCAATCCTTAAGAAAACTGTTTTTCCAAGAATAGTTTCTTTTAACATTTAATTCGGTTCAGTATCTTACTGAATGAGTATTTTTGCGCCTAAAATTAAATTAGAACAACACATGTCAACTTATAAACTAAGTCATTTAAAAGAACTGGAATCAGAAGCCATACACATTATACGGGAAGTAGTGGCGGAATTTGAAAATCCGGTAATGCTATACTCCATAGGGAAAGATTCTTCTGTAATGGTACGTCTGGCAGAAAAAGCTTTTGCACCAGGACGTCCGCCTTTCCCTCTAATGCATATCGACTCTAAATGGAAATTTAAAGAAATGATCGAATTCAGAGACAAATATGCCAAAGAGCATGACTGGAATTTGATCGTGGAATCTAATATGGAAGCTTTCAAAGCCGGTGTTGGCCCTTTTACTCACGGAAGTAAAGTTCACACGGATTTAATGAAAACCCAAGCTCTTTTAAACGCTCTTGATAAATATAAGTTCGACGCTGCTTTCGGTGGAGCTCGCAGAGATGAAGAAAAGTCTCGTGCAAAAGAACGTATTTTTTCATTCCGCGATCGTTTTCATCAATGGGATCCTAAAAACCAACGCCCCGAACTTTGGGATATTTACAATGCACGAGTGCACAAAGGTGAATCGATTCGGGTATTTCCTCTCTCTAACTGGACAGAACTCGACATATGGCAATATATCCGGTTAGAAAATATTCCTATTGTTCCTTTGTATTTTGCCAAAGAACGTCCGATCGTCAATATAGATGGAAATCTAATCATGGTAGATGACGACAGAATGCCCGAAGAATACCGTAAAAAGGCAAAAATGATGAAAGTCAGATTCCGCACTTTAGGGTGTTATCCTCTTACAGGAGCGATAGAGTCTGATGCCGATACTATTGAAAAAATCGTAGAGGAAATGATGGTTACTACCAAATCGGAACGTACGACTCGGGTAATAGATTTCGATCAAGAAGCCAGTATGGAACAGAAAAAAAGAGAAGGTTATTTTTAAGGACAGAAAAGATGGCAACAAAACTAAATATATCCGATTTTCTCGACCAAGACGAGAAAAAAGATTTACTTCGTTTACTAACTGCCGGCTCGGTAGATGACGGGAAATCGACATTAATAGGTCGTTTGCTTTTTGACAGCAAGAAATTGTATGAAGATCAACTGGATGCTTTGGAACGTGACAGCAAGCGAGTCGGAAACGCAGGTGACAACATCGATTACGCTCTATTATTAGACGGGCTAAAAGCTGAACGTGAACAAGGCATCACAATAGACGTAGCTTACCGATATTTTTCTACAAACAAACGGAAATTTATCATTGCCGATACTCCGGGTCACGAACAATATACCCGAAACATGATCACCGGAGGCTCGACAGCAAACCTTGCAATTATTCTCGTCGATGCACGCACCGGTGTTATTACCCAAACACGCCGACACACTTATCTTGTATCTCTTCTCGGCATTAAGCATGTAGTTTTGGCGGTTAATAAAATGGACCTTGTAGAGTATGACCAACAGGTATTCGACAAAATAGTAGATGAGTACAAGCAATTTGTAACTCCATTGGGCATTCCCGACATCAACTGCATCCCATTGTCGGCTTTAAAAGGAGATAATGTCGTAGATAAATCGGACAATATGCCTTGGTATAAAGGGACTGCCTTACTTGACTTTCTCGAAACCGTACACATTGCCAACGACCATAACTTAAAAGACTTCAGATACCCGATACAATATGTATTGCGCCCTAATTTAGACTTCAGAGGTTTCTCCGGGAAGATATCCTCCGGAATCGTGCGTAAGGGCGATAAGGTCATGGCTATTCCGTCAGGAAAAATATCCCATGTAAAAGGGATTCATGTATATGAAGGAGAATTAAATGAAGCTTTTTCTCCCCAATCGATTACTATTACATTAGAAGATGAAATAGACTTATCGAGAGGTGAAATGCTCGTACATCCCGATAATCTTCCCCGTATCAGCAGAAATTTTGAAGCAATGCTCGTGTGGATGGATGAAAAACCTATGGACAGGGATTTGCAATATTACATTAAACATACAACAAATACGACAAGAGTCAGAATAGACCAGATCCGCTATAAAGTAGATGTCAATACCATGGAACAATCCATGACCGAGAATCTCCAATTAAACGAGATCGGTCGTGCCGTATTCATGACTAACAAGCCTTTATTTTTCGATCCTTACAAACAAAATAAAAGTTGCGGAGCATTTATTTTGATCGATCCGATTACCAACAATACCTGCGCCGTAGGAATGATCATCGATCAAGTAGATGAATCGGATCTTGCATCAACCATTACAAAAGAAGATTGTGAACGCATGAGACAGGGAAAATCCCTCGTTTCGACAGAAGAACGCATAAAAACGTTAGGACAGCAAGGAAAATTATTCGTTATTTCCGGAAAAGAACTCTCTTCGGTCAGAGAGTTTTCAGGGATATTGGAACGACGTTTATTCGACACAGGCCACATTGCAGTCGTGTTCGACTCCAAAACCTTGGGCGTCTCAGGAAAAGATATGCTATCTTTAGGTTTTGCTCTACAAGAACAGGGTATTATTGTAATTTGCATCGATTCGCGAAATGAAATCACCGATGTTCCGGAAAAGACGGTTACCATACGATTATCCGATGAAAAAACAAACGATACGATAAGTTCCGAAAGCGACCAATGCACAGTATTTTGTCAAAATATATCTTCGGCAGTAGAGGACATCATCAACATCAAGTTATCATAATATGGGTTTATTAGAATTTTCGAAACTTCCGATCAACACTCTTGTTGGTGCAGACTGGAAAACATTTAAAGGAATTACCGAGGGGCGCATTGTCGATAAAGGGTATAAACAAAAATATTACTTGACAAAATCAGTATGCCGGTTATTGAGTTTATTGCAACCATTCGAAGATCGCAAGTACAAAAAGTTACTTGCGGATAAAAAAATAGAAAATGATCCGGTATTCATACTCGGTCACTGGAGAAGCGGAACAACTTTTGTCCATAATGTATTTTCCTGCGATAAACAATTCGGATATAATACAACTTATCAAACCGTATTTCCCAATTTGATGTTATTCGGACAATCGTTCTTCAAGAAACAGACATCCTTGCTTATGCCGGATAAAAGACCGACTGATAATATGGAGTTAAAAGTGGATCTTCCTCAAGAAGAAGAATTCGCATTGTCCAATATGATACCATATTCTTTTTACAATTTTTGGTTTTTCCCCAAATATTGGCAAGAATACAGTAAAAAGTATCTGCTTTTTGAAGATATTACACCTAAAGAACTGGAAGCATTTAAATCTGTTTTCGAACGTTTGATCAAAGTGTCGCTGTGGAATACGAAAGGTAGTCGCTTTTTGTCAAAAAATCCGCCTCATACGGGAAGAATACCTCAATTGTTGGAGATGTTCCCGAATGCGAAATTCATATATTTGATGAGAAACCCATATACCGTATTCGAATCGACAAGAAGTTTCTTTACAAACACCATACAACCTTTGAAATTAGAAGATTTCTCGAACCAGGAAATTCAAGATAATATTGTCAAGACATACCGAGATTTATATTTCAAATATGAAAAAGACAAAAACCTTATCCCCAAAGGGAATCTTATAGAGGTCAAATTCGAAGATTTCGAAAAGAATGCCTTGGAGATGACCAAGAATATTTACGAATCGCTATCTATTCCCGGTTTTGAAAATGCCCGTCCGGCAATCGAAGCTTATTTGGATACAAAAAAGGGATATAAAAAGAACCAATATAAATACGAAGAAGAAACGGTACGCATCGTAGAGAACAATTGGGACTTTGCTTTGAAGGACTGGGGATATGAATTATAAATTCATCCTTTAAAATACTTATTTCCAAACAAAAAAGTCACTCTAAAATCGAATGGTTTAGAGTGACTTTTATTATAATTCAAACTTGTCATTTCGCGTCTGAAACAGAAGTGTACAGAACAACCCCTCGACGGCTAATAACCCAGATGTCGTCTTCTTTTGTTACATTATATGTATCATCATCTTCCTGATTCCATGCATACCCACCTTTCGGCAAAGAACGGCGGTCCAACACAGGCTGAATATCTTCTTCAGGAAGGAATAACTCTACTTGCAATGAATCGGGAGAGAAAACCAAAAAGGCCGAAGAAGTAGCATTTTTATCAGTTTGCGAATTCATCCGTATTCCCGTCTCAAATATGCGGATGCAATCTTTTTTTACTTCAGACCACATATATCCGGCAGCCGCGTTACAGCCATGTTCATCCATAGCCACTCCCACTTCCTTAACATAAGGTTCATATATCAAAACAGTCTTTCCGTCATTCCCTTCAATAATAAGCCTTTCATTTTCCATCGATGCAAAATGAGAACCGGACAATGCTTTCATATATATGTCTTCAAATTCAAGATCCGGACAAGCCATCATAGTCATACCTCCCGGGTCCATCACAAAACCTTTTTCTTTAGACAATTCATAACGCCCCATAAAACGATTGCAACCAGCCATACCGTAAACGGTATTTGTATCGGTAAAAAATATTGTCAATTTCTCAGCCGGCAATTTTTGCAGTGTATCTCCATTCTTAAATTCGGATAATACCCATTCCTGAGATGCCAACTCTTGTTTATCTATAAGCTTTTTCCCTTTGCAGGCAACCAGAAATATTACTGTCAAAGACAATACCATTATAAAACACTTTTTCATAATATCAATACTTTTAATTATTTTCTCAGTATAAAAACATTCATCATTGCCTAACGTCCGTGAAATTTCGGTATTAAAAAAACAAACAATATTTCAAAGATAATGAAAATATAGACAAACAAATCAAAATCATACAGAATATGCCAAACGCAGATAATCTGATAATGAAGTCAAAGAATGAGTCCATTCCAACGATGCAGAATCCTTTTTAAAAAACCAACTTTTAATTCCGGATTTCAATTTCGGCAAAGAATTTTCCCTATTCAACAACTTTTGCAGCGTATAACCAGTCTGATCGAACTCATTGCGAACTATAGCAACAGCAACAGAACTTAATCGTTTTACAACAAATATCGACAAATGCATATCTAAAAGTGCTTCTTCATATATACTGAGGTCTATCGGCTCGTACTCTATCTTATATCCCATTTGTCGAGAGAGTTTATCTGCAATATCCTCAAAAGAGTATGAAATCTCATGCGTCAACGTAAATACTCTATTTTCAGGCTTATTCTCTATCAATAATTCAGAGATGACTTCCGCCACATCTTTCGAAGAGACAAAACCTATACGACCATTTCCTCCCGGATAATAGATATGCCGACCTTCGATCGACGTTCCTATAAAGAAAGGGAGATATTCCATCAACATGTTGACTCTAAGAATCGTATAAGGTATTCCCGATGATTTTATAAGACTTTCGATTTCCCTATCCTCACGTACCATCCGGGAAGATATCCCGGAATGAGAAACAGAACTGACAAACATAATATGTCCGACCTTCGCTCCCTGAGCACACCTTATTAAATTGGTATATGCCGATCGGTGATCTTGCAAAAAATTAGAATTACAAATCAAAAGTCGGTCGATATCTTGAAAAGCCTTATCTAAAGAAGGCATATCAAACAAGGATACTTCAGATATCTCGGCATTTAAATATTTAAGAGATGGCAAACCCTGCTGTCGATCTGCCATTACCCGAACAGGTATTACAGATCTCTTTTCATCTAAAGCAACCAGTACATCATTACCTAAACAATTGACAATGTCCGTTACTAATATCATAAAAATAGTTTTTACAATAGAACAATATCATATTGAGAAAAGTTCTTCAAATATTCTAAGAATCTATTTAAAAGCAAGCGACAGAATGTTAACAAAGAACCTTTATTTTGTTAACACGTTATCCACATTTAACAAATCATGTTAAATAAAAAACTATTTCGATCGACATATTTGTTTTATACGAAAACATATCTTTATATTTGATACAGATTTTCATGGAATTAAGGTTTAGGTTAATTAAGTAGTAAAAAAGATAAGGCTGTCGAGATGACAGCCTTATCTTTTTTATGTTTTTTGTCTATTCATAATTCCTCATCGGACAAATGTTTCGGTAAAAACAAATTCAATAATGTATAACCGATAATACCGGCAAGTAATGAACCTAACAGAATACCCATTTTTGCCTGATTCAGTAATAATTCACCTCCGGGCATATCACCGTACGAAAGATTTGCAATGAAAAGAGAAACGGTAAATCCTATCCCTCCCAAAGCAGATACTCCTGCAATCGTTTTCCATGTAGCTCCATGAGGCATAGGCACCCATCTCATCTTTATTGCAATAAAAGTAAAAGAGAATATTCCGAAGAATTTTCCCAATACAAGTCCCAAAAATATTGCCAAACTGACTCCTTGAAAAACAGAAGAAAGGTCAAAGCCATTCAATGCTATGCCGGCATTAGCAAAAGCAAATAAAGGAATAATCAAATAATTTATGAGGGGATGCAATGTGTCTTCCAGATCTTGCAACGGACTAATAACCTTATCGGAGGCTGATTCGACACACTTTAATAAATTCAACTGCTCTTTACTCAAAATATGTGTCTCACCGCTTTCTTGATTTTCAGATGCCGGAAAACGGGAAACCGTATCTCTGATCTTGTTAATAAATTTTTCGGTATGCATCACAGGATGTGCCGGTACGCAAAATGCGACCAAAACTCCGGCAATAGTCGGATGTATTCCCGAATTGAGGAACAAAAACCAAACAGCAATACCGATCAATATATAGAACATTTTACTATTAATATGCCATTTCGAACCCATTAGTAGAACCACTAACAGCCCAAAAGCATAAAGCAAATAGGTAAAATAGATTTCTCCTGAATAAAATATCGCTATTGCCAAGATTCCTCCGACATCGTCCGCTACTGCCAAAGTAGCCAAAAATATTTTCAATCCGATAGGCACTCTTCTACCCAACATACTTAAAATACCTAAAGAAAATGCGATATCGGTAGCCATCGGAATCGCACTTCCTCTTAATATATCTTCTCCTTCGGCAACCATTCGAAAAATCAGAATTGGCAACACAATACCCCCTACCGCAGCGATAACCGGTAATAAAGCCTGCTTCACTGATGATAATTCACCTACCAACACTTCTCTTTTTATCTCGAGTCCTACGGAGAAAAAGAAAATTGCCATAAGAGCATCGTTTATAAATTGCATCAGTGTCATCGGTTCTCCGTGGTGGCTAAACAGATTGAAATTTCCTATCTGCAATGAGACAGGAACATTCCACCAAGAAAAATACATCGATGCTAAAGGAGAATTGGCTATAATCATGGCCAATACCGTTACCATAATTAATACGTACCCGCCATTCGTATAATTTTGTAATGTACGACGGATTGCAAAAATAGAATCTTTCATAACTTAAAAATCTTAACTTTTTGTAGAACAGAAATCAAGCTGTCACAGTTTAATTATTATCTGTTTTTTTAAAGAAACTGTCTAAACCATACAGAAATATATAAAAATAATTCTACTCACATCGCAATACGACGCTCCAAATCTAAACAGTATCAGATATACAACGCAAAAATAATATTTTTCGGCAAAAAAACGATATAAAAAAGGAACATCCTCATAAAGAATGTTCCTTTGTCAAAAACGATATAAAGTTTATTTCAGTCTAATTTCAACACGGCAAGAAAGGCCTTTTGTGGTACTTCTACCGAACCGATCTGCTTCATTCGTTTTTTCCCTCTTTTCTGCTTTTCCAAAAGTTTCCGTTTACGGCTTATATCCCCCCCATAACATTTTGCCGTAACATCTTTACGTACGGCCTTTATGGTTTCACGAGCAATGATTTTCGCACCGATTGCAGCCTGTATAGCAATATCAAATTGCTGACGGGGAATCAGTTCTTTCAGTTTTTCACACATACGCCGCCCAAACGAAACCGCATTGTCAAAATGTGTCAAAGTAGATAACGCATCTACCGACTCTCCATTTAACAAAATATCCAGTTTAACTAATTTAGATGGTCTGAAATCGTGGAGATGATAATCGAACGAAGCATATCCTTTAGAGATACTTTTCAACTTGTCATAAAAATCGATAACAATCTCACCCAAAGGCAAATCATAGATCAGCTCAACTCTGTTACCCGAAATATATTCCTGCTTGATAAGCTCTCCTCGTTTTCCCAGACAAAGCGTCATAATCGGCCCGATATAATCGGTTGCCGTTATAACAGAGGCCCTTATATAAGGTTCTTCTATTTTTTCTATCAAAGTAGGATCGGGCAAACCGGACGGATTATGTACCTCTGTCACATTTCCTTTTTTATCATATACTTTATAGGATACATTAGGTACTGTAGTGATAACGTCCATATCAAATTCTCTATCGAGCCGTTCCTGAATTATCTCCATGTGTAGTAACCCAAGAAAACCGCAACGAAAACCGAAGCCTAATGCAACCGAAGACTCAGGCTGGAAAGTCAGTGAAGCATCATTCAATTGCAACTTTTCTAAAGATGCTCGTAAATCTTCGAAATCTTCACTTTCGATCGGATATACTCCTGCAAACACCATAGGTTTCACTTCCTCAAAACCATCGATTGCTTTATCGCACGGACGTGCTATATGTGTAATCGTATCTCCAACCTTTACCTCCCGAGATGTTTTTATTCCTGAAATAATATATCCTACATCACCCGTTCCAAGTTCTTTTCGAGGAGACATGTCCAGCTTAAGTACTCCTATCTCATCGGCTTCATATTCTTTACCGGTAGCAACAAACTTTACTTTATCACCTGTCCGAATCACGCCATTCATAATCTTAAAGTATGCGATGATTCCTCTAAACGGATTGAATACAGAGTCGAATATAAGACATTGCAAAGGAGCTTCCGGATCACCAGTCGGTGCAGGAATACGTTCGATAATCGATTGAAGAATTTCTTCAACTCCGACACCGGTCTTACCGCTGGCACGTATTATCTCTTCTCGCTTACAACTGATCAATTCAATGATCTGATCTTCAACTTCATCGGGCATTGCGCTGGGAAGATCTACTTTATTGACAACAGGTATTATCTCCAAATCATTTTCGATTGCCATATACAAATTGGAAATCGTCTGCGCCTGAATGCCCTGAGAGGCATCCACAATCAGCAAAGCCCCCTCACAAGCAGCGATAGAACGAGACACCTCATATGAAAAGTCAACATGGCCCGGAGTATCGATCAAGTTCAATATATACTTTTCATCATTATATATATATTCCATCTGTATGGCATGACTCTTGATCGTAATACCTCTCTCCCGCTCCAAATCCATGTTATCCAATACCTGATCCTGCAAATCCTTAGCAGCTACGGTATTCGTAAACTCTAATAAACGGTCGGCCAATGTGCTTTTTCCGTGGTCTATATGTGCAATAATACAAAAATTGCGAATATTCTTCATTTATTTCTTCTTAGTTTTTTCTCTTTGCAAATATACGCAATTTTTTGATTCTCCGACAGCAAGTTGTTCTTTAGAACATCTGAGAACGGCACACCCCTTTTCTGTCAATAAATAATGAATATCTCACCCTAATACCAATCAAATGTTTTTCTTACCTGATCAAACAAATTTTTATTTTTATCTTTGTCAAAAGAACAAGATTACCCCCTTGCAAAGTAATATCTTTGTAATATATATTTCACACTAACGAAACAGTGTTTTCTGACTTTTGTATTGCAATAAAAAATAAACAGTTATGACAAATTACAGAATTCTGGTAGTCGATGACGAAGAAGATCTTTGCGAAATACTAAAGTTTAACCTCGAAACAGAAGGTTATGAAGTAGATACTGCTAATTCTGCAGAAGAAGCACTAAAGAAAGATCTGTCGGTATATAATCTGCTCATGCTGGATGTAATGATGGGAGAAATCAGCGGATTCAAAATGGCAAACATCATTCGTAAAGATGATAACAAAGCTAAAATTCCAATTATTTTTTTAACAGCAAAAGATACGGAAAACGATCGACTGACCGGATTCAATCTCGGAGCAGATGATTATATTTCTAAACCTTTCTCAATAAGAGAAGTTATCGCCCGGGTAAAGGCAGTTCTGCGACGAACGGCAACAGATAACAACACAAGTCAAGAAACTCTCTCCTTTGATCAACTTCTTGTTAATATACCACAAAAAAAAGTAACAATCAAAGGAGAAGAAATTACGCTGACCAAAAAAGAGTTCGAAATTCTGAAACTTTTATTAGGAAATCAAGGTCACGTTTTCTCCCGTGAAGAAATACTATCCCGTGTCTGGAGTGACGAGGTATATGTATTAGACCGCACAATAGACGTGAACATCACCCGATTAAGAAAAAAAATAGGAGAATACGGAAAAAATATCGTGACCCGTCTGGGATATGGATACTGTTTCGAAAATGCTTGACTAAAGCTAAAATAATGAGTTACACTGAAAAAGACAAACGCAGAATACCTTTTCACATAGAGCTTTTCATATCGATAGCTTCTTTGTTTATCACATTCATTCTGGTTATTTTCTTTACCCAGTTCAATCTGGATAAAGAGACTCGAAAAGGAATGCTTAATTCGATTCTTCAAGATTACAATAATCTGATATATAGAGAATATTCTTCTTCACAAATGACCGAAGCCAAACTTGACTCTATAATAGCCGGAATTACCGACAAAAACTTACGTGTAACCATTACGACTCTGGACGGAAAAGTCATTACCGACAGCGGGCATAACGATTCTATCCCTCTGCCCAACCACAAAAAACGACCGGAAATAGATCAAGCAATTCATTCCGAAATCGGATATTCTTTACGAAGTTCCGAAACACGTCCGGGAAAAGATTATTTTTATTCCGCCCGGAAATATAAAGACGTAATCGTCCGATCGGCTCTTCCTTTCGATTTATCAACCGGATCTATGCTGAAAAGCGATAGTCAGTTTACTTATATATTAATCATAACTTCCGCATTAGCTATCATCATACTTTATTATTTTTGTAATAAATTGGGAAAATCGATCTCTATACTTCGAGATTTCTCCAACCGGGCAAAACAAGAAAAACCGATCGATGTAAATATGCCTTTAGCTCATAATGACATCGGAGACATAACACACAATATCATTCGCATTTACAAAAATCTGCATCACACCAAAGAAGAACTGTCTATAGAAAAAGAAAAGTTGATCAAACATTTACAAATATCTAAGGAAGGGCTTGCCGTCTTTTCTCAAGAAAAGAAGGTTATCGTAGCAAATAATCTATTTGTACAATATGCAAACTTGATTTCCGATGAGCCGTTTTCTTCTATCGATGATATTTTTGAAGTACAAGAGTTCAAGCAAATATTCGATTTCGTCGATAAAAACAGCTACCCGAATCATTCCCGTGAAGAAATTATAAGCGATTCATTTTTATTGAGTAAAAACAGCAAATCATTCCAAATAGAATGTATTTTGTTTCAAGACAACTCATTCGAAATATCGATAAATAACGTAACTCAACAAGAAGAGGAAAGTCGTCTGAAACGTCAATTGACACAAAATATCGCTCATGAACTTAAAACTCCGGTTAGTAGTATTCAGGGATATATGGAGACAATCATCGACAATCCGACTTTACCTGAAGAAAAGCGTACACTATTTCTCAATAGGTGCTATGCCCAAACAAAACGACTAACAGATCTATTGCATGACATTTCGATACTGAACCGGATCGATGAATCGAACGATCTCTTCGATTGCGAA